>DATIYD010000279.1:0-2154 GCA_035517975.1 Thermoleophilia bacterium
ATCGTGACGCGCTGGCTCGAGTTCTGGGAATGCGGCCGCAACGAGGACATCCTGCGCAGCGTCTACGGCGCCGCCGCCCAGGACCGGCGCCTCGCCGCGACCCTCGAGGCCCGCACGATCGAGCTGATCGTCGCGCCCTTCGCGGCGCGTGTGCCGGCGCCCGACGCCTGCCCGCGCGCCCGCCTTGCGTGCGCCCAGCTCCTCGGCCTGGCGATCAGCCGGTACGTGCTGCTCCAGGAACCGCTGGCCTCGGCCGACCACGAGACCATCGCCGCCTGGGCCGGTCCGGCGCTCGATTGCTCCCTGCGGGACGTCCTCGGCGGCGCGCCTGCGCCTAGCGCGCCAGCCGCGCCTTCTCGCGCAGCTCGCGCCAGCGCCGTCCCGACGCTCGCAGGTTGAAGGCGCCGATGACCATGACGACGCCCCAGACGATGGCCACGAGGCCTACGAGGATGCCGATCAGCGTGATCGTCGCCCCCGGCCAGGCCATGATGATCACGCCGAGGATGATGAGCGCAACGCCGATGGCGACGTCGTGGGTGCGGGTGTCGTGTGGCCCTCCGAAGGCCGTCGCCGCGCGCACGATGCCCCACACGAGGAACGTGATGCCCGCCACCCAGGCGACCACCTTGAGCGTCTCGCCGGGCCACGCCAGCAGCACGATGCCGCCGACGATGGCGATGACCGCGCCCGCGATGTGCGCGCCGGTCGCTCCGCCGCGGCCCATCGTGATGAGCTGCGCGACGCCCATGAAGAGCAGGAACAGGCCGGTCAGCCAGACGAGCGCGCTCAGGCTGCCGAACGCGTCGCTCAGCACGACGACGCCGAAGACGATGGCGACCAGCCCGAGGCCGAGCAGCCAGCCCCAATTGTGCGCCGCCCAGCCGGCCTGGCGGTCGAGGAGGTGCGCCTGGCGTCCGGTGACGGCGACCTCCTCCTGGATGATGAGCCTCTCGTCGCCGGTCGGCGGCGTCTCCTCGTGACCCGTGTGCATGTCGTCCATCGCGACCTCCGTCTGCGGCATTGAACCCCCTGCCGGCGACCGGCGCCGGCTGCGTCAGGTTGGTGATACCCGCACGACCGTTTCGCCCTACCTGACCTCCGTACGGTCGCACACGTCGCCAGCCTCACGCCGATCTCGCGAACACGACACGATCCCCTCACAAACATCGTCGAGACTCGGTGGGAGCGAGGCCGGCGACGGCCGCGCCGGGCAGCGCCGGCCCGCGATCACAAGGAAGGGGACATGAGGATCGAGCCATACCGAGTCGTGATCCGGGGTGCCGAAGCGGGCGACGAGGCCAGGGTACGAGCTGCCCACGAACGCCTCGCGATCGGTTCCACGCCCTGCACGCCGCCGCGGATCCTGTTCGAACACTTCGGGCCGACCGGGTTCGTCGCCGAGTCGGGCGACGATCTCGTCGGCTTCTTGCTCGGCTTCGCCTCGCAGACCTATCCGGGCGAGGCCCACGTCCACGCCGTCTGGGTGCGGCCCGACCGGCGCCGCACCCAGATCGGCACCGCGCTCTACGAGTGTTTCGTCGCCGCGGCCCACGAGCAGTACTGCTCGGTCGTGCGGGCCGCGGTCGCGGGCACCGACGAGGGCGCGATCGCCTTTCACCAGGCGCTCGGGTTCGTGATCGAAGACGAAGGCCGGGATCGTGATCGTGCCCTCATGGACGGCGACGGCGAGGCCGGCGAGTGGCGCGTGCACCTCGTGCGGCTGGTCGGCGATCCCCGCATGAGTAACCCTCGACCGGAGCGTGAGACTGCTGCCTGACTCTCCGCACCGCCGTGAGACCGGCCAACGATCGCAGCCGGGGGCGCGCAAGCGACGACATGCCGCGCGTATAATCGGCGTGACCCGCAGGTGAGGTGCTCGTGTCACAGACAGAGGAGCCCGTCCTCTCCCGATACTCCAGACAGGTTCTCTTCGCCGGCCTCGGGGCCGAGGGGCAACGGGCGCTCGGGCGGTCGCGGGTGGCCATCGTCGGCTGCGGCGGCCTGGGTTCGACGCAGGCGAGCTTGCTGGTGCGCGCCGGAGTGGGTTTCGTGCGGTTGATCGACCGCGATGTCGTCGACGAGACCAACCTGCAGCGCCAGATCCTCTACGACGAATGCGATGCAGCCCGCGACGAGCCCAAAGCCACGGTC
>DATIYD010000280.1:0-3818 GCA_035517975.1 Thermoleophilia bacterium
AAGCCGACCCACGCTCTCCCTGCTGACGGGCCTACCCGCCCAGCCGACGGGTCGGCTGCGCATGCCTCTTGACGATCAGCCCTCCATATCAGCGGCGCGGGCGGGAGCGGCGGTCGCGCACCGTGTAGACCTCGCCGGCGCGAGCCCGCGAGATCAGGAAGCCGCTGCCGCCGAGACGGGCGTCGGCAAGCGAACGGTCGAGCGCGTAGGTGAGCGCGGGCGTCGGCTCGTCGAGCCAGCAGTACGTGTTCTGCAGGCCGCTTGCGACCGTCTGCGGACCGTGCACCGTCTCGCACCAGGTATCGCCGTCGTCGAGCAGCAGGTAGCGGCGGCGCTCGGCGTGCGGCTCGGGGTCGTCGATCAGCCAGGCGGACCGCGGGATGTTTTCGAAGGCCACGGTGCGATTGGGGGCGAGACCGAGCGAACGCATGGCCTGGAGGTACCGGCGCACGAAGGCTTTCAGCTGGGCTCTCGTCGGCGCCCCGGTCACGGCGTTCATGGCTCCCCCTGGTAGCGATACGTTCGAACGACACCGGCCGTGGCATCGGTCGGGCGACGGCGGTGGGCTGCCCACCGTCACACGGCGCGCCGGCCTGTCACGACACTCCTGCTCGTTTCCTAGTCTACACAGGAGCGCGCCCCGTTAGACGGCCGTCGGCGTGCCTCGCGTTGCCTGAATAGGCGATACTTGCGTTCATGGACGCCTCACCCCGGACACGGCTGCTCGTGGTCGCCCTGTACGCGGCCGCGATGGCGCTGGTCGAGGCCATGGTCGTCTACTACCTGCGCCGGCTGTTCAGCCTCCAGTACGCGGCCGTCTTCAGGGCGGGGCACTTCGAGTTCCCGCGTGCGTACCTGCGACACGAACAGGTCCGGGAGGGCGCGACGATCGTCATGCTGCTGGCCGTCGGGTTCCTGGCGGGGCGCGGCTGGTGGCAGCGGCTCGCGTACTTCCTCTTCGCCTTCGGCGTGTGGGATATCGGCTACTACATCGCCCTGAAGATCATGCTCGGCTGGCCGGCCTCGCTTGCCACCCGCGACCTTCTGTTCCTCTCACCGCGGCAGTGGTGGGCGCCGGTGTGGGAGCCGCTGCTGGCCTCGAGCATCTTCATCGCCGCCGCCACCTTGGCTCTCCTTCTCCCGCGGCCCAGGCGCCCGGCACGACGATGACCGGACCGGGCGGCGAGACGCCCGCGCTGCGCGTCGCGAGCTTCAACATCCGCAACGGCATCGCCTGGGACGGGCTCGACTCGTGGCCACTGCGGCGCGGGGCCACGGCCGCCGCGGTCGCCGGCCTCGATGCCGACCTTCTCGGGCTGCAGGAGGTCTACGGCTTCCAGCAGCGCTACCTGCTGCGCCGCCTCCCCGACTACGCGGCGACCGGCGCCGGCCGCACCGACGGCCGGCGCCGCGGCGAGCGCTGCGCCGTGCTCTATCGCACAGAGCGCCTGAGGCTCGACCAGGCGATCACCCGCTGGTTCTCGGACACACCCGACCTGCCGGGCTCGACCGGCTGGGGCAACCGCCTCCCGCGGATCGTCACCCTCGCGCGCTTCACCGACCTGGCCGTCGGCCGCCCGTTCGGCTTTGCCGACTGCCACCTCGAGGGCAGCCCCGCGGCGGCGCGCCATCGCAGCGCCGCCGCCCTCGCCGGGTGGCTCGACCCTTCCCTGCCCTGGATCGTCGCCGGCGACCTGAACGCCGAACCGCACGACCTCGCCGTGCGCACCCTGCTCGACGCCGGCCTGCGCGACGTCGTTGCACGTGCGGCCGCGGCGCCTTCCGACCAGGCGTCGGTCACCACGGTCGGCGAGCCGCGCACCGGCGCCGCCGGCCGGCGCATCGACTACCTTCTGGTGACCGGCGAATGGCAGGTCGTCGCGGCGGCGGTGCCGGCCGCGGGCCGGCACCGCCGTCGCCCCTCCGACCACCTGCCGGTCCTCGCGACCGTGCGGCTGCGCGGCGGCGCCGCTTTGCCTACACTGGGACAAACGACGACCAGCGACCCGCTCGAGGAGCAGCGATGAGCAGAAAGGCCGACCCACCCAGCCTCGCGACCGGGCGATCCGCGAGCACCGCGCCGCGCTCGGCCGCTACGCGACCCGCGGCCGGCGCAGCGAGACCGGCGACCATGCGACCGGCGGCCGTGACGGCGCTCGTCGCGGTCCTCATCCTTCAGGCCGCGGGCGGCCTGGGCGGGGGGGCGGCACTCATCGCCTCGCCGAAGGGCGGCATCATCAGACTGCCCCTGAGCGACCTCGCGGGGTCGCCGTTCCACGACTTCCTCATCCCCGGCATCATCCTGTTCGTCGTGCTCGGCCTCGCCCCCCTGCTCGTCGCGTGGGCGCTGCTGTATCGTCCGCTCGTCGCGTTCCTTCAGGCCGTCAACCCGTTTCGCCGGCAGTACTGGGCCTGGACGGCCGCCGGCGTGATCGGCGTCGGGCTCCTCATCTGGATCGCCGTCGAGGTCGCCATCATCCCCTTCTCGGTCCTGCAGCCCTTCTACGCCGCCGTCGGCCTCGTCATCATCGTTCTTACGCTGCGGCGTGCGGTGCGCGACTACTACCGGTGGTAGCGGCGTGACCCGCCCTCGCGGGACGTCGCTCGAGCTGGCGGGTCTGCTCGTCGCCGTGGCCCTGGCCGCCGGCCTGCTCGCCTGGGGCGCCCGATCCGGTCGTGCCGGTGAGTCCGGCGCGCGCACGCTCTGGCCGGCCGGCAACGGCGCCCTCGTCGTCTGGCGCAGCGGCGTCGGACCTCTCACGGCCCGTTTCACGAGCGCCGGCGGGAAGATGACCGAGAGCTCCCTCGGCGCCGGCAGCGACGTGCAGCTGATCGCCGGCGCTCCGCGTCCCGTCCTGCTCGTGACCGATCCCGACGGCGGGCATCGGCTGCTGCGCCTGTCGGCCGGCGGCCGGTGGTCGACCATCGCCGCCGCCCTCTCTCCTTCCGACCTGACGACGGCGGCCCTGTCGCGCGGCCTCGTCTACCTGCCGGTGGGCATGGGCGACCGGGCCGCGGTGCTCGCGACCGACGCCGCCGGCCGCGTCGTCGCGCGCCTGCCGCTGCCCGTTCTCGAGCCCGACCCGAGCACGCTCGTGACCGCGCCGGGCGCGACGATCGAGCCGGCGCGGCGCGGACGCGGCCGCGTCCGTGCCTTGCTCGTCGCCGGCGGCGACGTGCTGGCCGTGACCTCGACGGGCCAGGCGGCCGCCGTGACCGACCTGCGCACCCGCGAGACCGCCTCGCTGTCCAGCTACACGCGCGTCGTGGCGGCGACGGTCGGCGGCGACGGCTTCATCTACCTGCTGGCCGGGCGCAGCGATCCCGCCTTCACGCTGCGCTTCCTGCGGGTCACCGTGCACCCTCTGCGCGTGCTCTGGGCCTGGGACACCGACACCGGCCCGGGCCGCGAGCCGGTCACGGCGCTGCCCACCGGGTCCGGCGCGGTGTTCTACGCGCCCGGGGCGGACGCCTCTCTCGCCACCGCCTCGGACACCGACCTGTGGCTGATCGACGCCGCCGGCGCGCGCCGCGACGGCGCCGTCCCATCGGGCCTCGGCCTGCGCATGGGGCCCGGAAGCGCCGACAGCGTGCTGCTCTACGGAGGGTCGTCCGACGCCGCCGTGACGCGATTCGACACCGACGACGGGGCGCGCAGCCGGGCCGGCGCCCGGCTGCGCGCCCCGGCCGGCGCCAGCGTGCTCCTGGCCGCTGATTAGGCGCGCAGCGAAGCCACGCTCGCCTAACGCGGCGACGACGAAGTCGATCGCCGGTTTAGGCGCGCCACGTAGTCGCGCTCGCCGAACGCGGCGACGACG
>DATIYD010000281.1:0-13968 GCA_035517975.1 Thermoleophilia bacterium
GGTACCTGGTCAGCTCGACCAACCCCCAGAGCGAGTGGCCGTGCTGCAGCCCCCCGCCGCCCATCACCATGGTGACCTGATAGTAGGTCTTGCCCATGGTGTTCATGTGCCACAACTCGGCGAGGCTGTAGTGGCCGAGGCCGGCCATGGCGGCGGTGCCGACCACCGTCAGTCCCAGCGCGAAGCCGATCGCGTACGCGCAGGTCTTGAAGCGGCGTTCGGCGAGCAGCAGAAAGAGCAGCGTCGCCGGGTAGAGCTTGAACGCGATGGCGGCCGCCAGGAACAGGGCGGCCAGCCAGTCCGACTGCCGCACGTACAGGAAGTAGAAGAACCCCCCGAGAAACACGAAGAGCAGCAGCTCGAGGTTCGTGCGATCGAGAGCGAAGAGGACAGGGTACGACAGGGCGACGAGGACGAACCCGTACTGCATCTTCGTCAGGAGATGCTCCTCTCGGTCGACGACCCAGCCTCGCAGGAGCACGGTGACCGCGGCCAGGAAGAGCAGGATGAGCAGAGCCCAGCCGACGCGCATGGGCACGACCGTCGACGCCAGCGCGGTGAGGATCGCGAAGGGGAAATAGGCGAAGCCGCCGGGCACGCCGTGCAGAAAGGCCCTGGCGAACAGCCAGACGTTGTCCCAGTCGTTGAAGCGGTCGTTCGGCAGGAACAGGAACGTCGACTGCGGGTAGGCGCGATTCAGGTAGAAGGCCATCGCGTAGTGGTAGACGATCGCGGCGACCGTGCCCACGAGCACGAGCGTCACCAGCAGGCGTACGCGCCTGCGCTTGACCTCGGGATCGACCGTCGAAGCTGGCCCGCGGCTCACGTGAACTTGTCTCTCACGACGTAGTTCGGCCGCTTGCGCACCTCTTCGTTGATGCGCCATACGTACTCCCCGATCACGCCCAGCATCACCATGATGAGTCCGCCGACCAGCAGGACGGCGATCATGAGAGGCGCCCATCCCGAGAAGGGGGTCTCGCCACGCAGCCAGGCGTAGACGATCGTCGCGCTGTAGACGAGTCCGAGGCCGGCGGTCACGAGGCCGACCAGCGAGATGAACCTGATGGGCAGGTACGACGCGTCGAGCACGGCGTCGAGGAAGTTCTTGAGCTTCTTGCCGAAGTTGTACTGCGAGTGGCCGATCGTGCGCTTCAGGCGCACGTACGGGATGAAGCTCGTGCGATAGCCGGTCCAGAGCAGGTCGCCCTGGAAGAACCGGTGGCGCACGTCGATGGTGTTGAAGGCGTCCATCGCTGCCCTGTCCATCAGCACGACGTCGAAGCCGCCGCGCGGGATCTGGGGCAGCGACATGCGGATCACGCCGTAGGCCAGACGCGAGAACAGCCTGGCCGTCAGCGAGTCGCCACGATCGGTGCGGTGGCACACGACGATCTCCGACCCCCCTTCCCACTTCTCGACCATCTGCGGTATCAGCTCGACGGGGTCCTGCAGGTCGGCCGAGATGTTGATGACCGCGTCACCGGTCGCCTCTTTGAAGCCGGCCAGCATCGCCGCCATCTGCCCGAAGTTGCGCGTGAAGGTGATCGCCTTGACGCGCGGGTCCTTCTCCCGGAGCTCCAGGATCTCGCGCAGTGAGCCGTCCTTCGAGCCGTCGTCGACGAAGATGAGCTCGTAGTCGTGGCGCGCGAGGACGCCGCCGAACACCGCGGCGATCTCGTCGTGCGTCCTGCAGATGGCGCCCTCGTTGTGATACACGGCGACCACGATCGAGATCTTCACGCGCGCTCACCCCGCTCGCACACGACGAACACGCTCGCGCAGAGGTCCGGATAGACCTGGCCGAGCTCGTAGCAGCCGTCGAGATAGCCCTCGGAGATGATGTCGGTCGGCAGCAGCCGGTCGAACTGGAAGTTCGCGAGCGCCTTGAAGAAGACGCCACCCCGGTGCACGACACGAAGACCCGCCGCCACGACATCGCGCTCGAGGGTGTCGAGTGAATAGGTGCGGCGGTGTCCGTGGGCGGCCTCGTCGGGGGTGACGGCCTGGTTGTGCGAGATCAGCCCCATGCGCACGGCGATCTGCCGCGACGGGGCGTTGGCGTTGGGACAGGCCACGAAGGCCCTTCCGCCCTGTCCGAGCCACTCGTCGTTGATACGCCGCAACGCGACCACTGGTTCGTCGAGGTGCTCGAGCACGTGCGTGAGCACGACGTTGTCATAGCGCGCCGCGAGGACCACGTCCTCGATCGGGCCAGGCACGAAACGCACCGCGTCGCCCAGTGCCGCGCGAGCCTCCGCGAGAGCCGAAGCGGAGGCTTCGACACACGTCACGTCGTCGAAGTACGGCAGCAGCCTCGCGGTGAGCCCGCCGGTGAAACTGCCCAGCTCGAGCAGGCTGCCGCGACGGAACAGCGGCGCGAACGTCCTCACCAGATAACGGTGCATCACCTCGAGGTCGAAGCGATAGGCGTAGCGATGCCCATCCGTGTCGGCGATCTCGGCGTTGTAGTCACGCTCGCTGGCCACTGCCGCTGAACTCTCCCTCGTCGAGACGCATGACGACGCCTCCGTCCTTCGAGGCGCGGGCGACGAACCCGCACCTCGTGTACAGGCGGAGCGCCGCACCGTTGTCACTATCGACAACAAGCTCGATGCGCTGAAGACCCTCTTGGACGGCGCGCTCCACGCACATCGCGAGCAGCCGGGCGGCGACGCCCGTTCCGCGTACCTCCTGGTCCACGCTCACGCTCGTGATGAACGCCGTGCCGCCCTCGGCGCCATCGCAGTACGCCGCAACGAGTCCGACGAGCCGTCCATCGAGCCACGCTTCGAACCGGTTCGCGAGCTGCGCGATCTTCTCCGCGTAGGCCCGCAACTCGACACGTCCGCCGAGGGGAGGCACGAAGTCGTCATCGCAGCGCACGAGATGCTCGACGATCTCCTCGACGGTCGCGCTCTCGTGCCGGTAGGCGATCGTCGGGCTCATCGTTCGAGCACCGCGGCACCGAAGCCATGCCGGCCGAACTCGTTCCCGTTGTACAGCAGCAGCACCGCGCCGTCGCAGGCAAACGCGTGAGGGTAGCACTGCATGTCGGAGTCCCACTGGCCGGGAGTACCCACCAGGGCCGGGTCGTCGTCGTCGCGCGTCCAGTTGCTCAGATCGTCTGAGAAGGCGTGCCCGATGCGGTAGCCCCGGCTCGGGTTCGTCCTGAAATCGAACGAGTGCCGGTAGCAGAAGAACAGGTGGAAGCGGCCGTCGATCTCGATCACGCACGGCAGCGCCTGACTCTCGTCTGCTCCCAGCCGGTCGGCGATGAGTGGTCGCCCCTCATCCCTTGTCCAGGTGACCCCATCGGCCGACGTGGCGTGGCCGATCTTGTAGATGCGATCGGGCGCGCCACCCGGCACGTAGCGCTTCCAGCCGAGGCCGAAGATGTACCACATGTGGAAGGTGTCGTCGACCACCGTCACGAAGCCGTCGCCCACGAGACACGGCTCGTTCAGCGACGCGGCCAGCACTGGTCCCCTGCCGGCACGCTCGAAGGTCACGCCGTCGTCATGGCTGAAGGCCAGCCCGATGGCCGTCTCAACCGACACCGACACCCGCCTGCTCCAGCCGCAGGTGTAGCCGTAGAGAGCGTCACCGTGGCGCAGCACGCTCAGCGGAAAGATGCCGTGCTCGTCGAAACAGCCTGGTCCACCGAGCGGTATGACCTCGTCGCGACAGATGTCGATGACCCGGTGCAGCGCCTTGTCCATGTCGATGAAGGCGACGTGGCTGCGGTACTTGCCGTTCCGGTCGACGCTACGAGTCGAGAAGAAGATCCGTACGAAATCGTCGAAGACCAGCGCCTGGGGAGCCTGAGCAAACTGCCCGGACCCACCGGGGAGGCTGACGGTCGCGGGGTCGAACACCCTGCCGAGCTTTCTCCACCTCATGGAGTGCCCCAGCCTACCCGAGCGCACCGTCGAGCACCGCGAGGCCGAAGCCATACCTGCCGACCCCGTCGCCCAGGTAGGCCATGTAGGTCGTCCCGTCCAGCTCGAACACGTGCGGGTAGCTGATCATCTCGGCATCCCAGCCGCTCTCCGAGACGTCGATCCCGGCCCTGTCGTCGTCGCGCTCCCAGGTGATCAGGTCGGTGCTCGAGGCGTAGCCGATGCGGTAGCCGCGAGCCTTGCCGCGAAAGTCGGTGCTGTGGCGGTAGCAGAAGAACATGTGGTACCGACCGCCGGCGCGCAGCACGTCGGGGCTCGCCTGCGCCTCATCGTCCTCGATGCGTGTCTCGATCAGGTCACGGCCCGCACGCGACCAGACGATGCCGTCGTCGGAGGTCGCCATGCGGATCCGATAGACGGGCTCGAACCGGTCGCCCACGCTCTTCCACGTGCGACCGGCGATGTACCAGAGAAACCAGCGGCCGTCGAACCGCCGGACCTTCGGACCGCTGATGACGAACGGCTCGTCCAGCGAGGCGCCGAGCACAGGGCCGGTCCCCATTCGGGCGAAGCTCACGCCGTCGTCGCCGCTCTCCGCGCACCCGATGGCGACGTCGAACGGGACCGACTCGCAACGAGTCCAGCCTCCGTAGTAGGCGCGGATCGCCGCTCCGTCGCGGATCACCGAGACGGGATAGGTGCCGAACTCGTCGAACGCACCGAGGCCTCCGAGGCTCATGATCGGCTGCTCGGCCACGCGCAGGACCCTGAGCAGGTCGGCTCGGTCGAGATCGACGTAGGCGGCGTAGCTCACATACCGGCCGTGGCCGTCGGCCGGGGGACGACACGAGAAGTAGACCCGCACGAACTCGTCGAACACGAGGGTGGCGGGCGCCTGGGCGAACTCGCTCATCCAGGGGCGGTCGGGCACGTCCTGCGGCGTGAAGACCTTGCCGAGCTTGCGCCACGCGAACGGCGCCGCGGCCGAGGCAGGTCGTGTCGGGGTCGTCATGGCCGGCCTCGGCGAAACACGCCGACGAGGCTGAGGCCGCAGGGCAGCGGCACGATCCGGGAGAGCGCCGATTCGAGCGCCAGCACAGACCTCGCCGCCGCGTCGAGCGCCGGCGAGAGGCTGAGCTCGCGCTCCACGCTCGCCAGCACGTCTGAGGTGGTCGTGCGACGGCCCAGCCTGTACGGCAGTGCCCGCAGGAGCCCCGCCGCGGGAACGAGGCTGGCATAGATGTGGCGCACGAGGAGCCGATCGAACCCGCCTTCGCGGAGCTCGGCGCGCAGGGTGGCCCGACGGTAGCGCCGGTAGTGTCCGAGCGCTTCGTCGAGATCGCTCCACAGCGCCGGCGCGGCGGGCACGGTGACGACCAGGATGCCGTCGGGCTGCAGCACGCGGCGCACCTCGCCAAGGAGCTCGGCCGGAGCGGCCAGGTGCTCCAGGACGTCGAACATGCCCACGGCCGGCAAGCTGGCGTCGGGCAAACGCAGCTCCTCGAGCGTGGCGCAGATCGTGCTCACGCCGCGGCGGGCCGAGAGCGCGGCGCCACTCTCCAGGGGCTCGACGGCGGTCACGTCGAATCCCGCCCTCATTAGCGGCAGCGCCATGTTGCCGCTGCCCGAGCCGATCTCCCACAGCCCGGTCACGCCGAAACGCCGCAGCAGGTCGGTCACGACGCGAGCGCGATGGTCAAGGTAGAAGCCGTCGTGCGCCGGACCGTCCTGAACGCGCTCGTAGGCCTCGGTCGGATACGAGATCGAACGCTCGCGTGCGGCCGCGGTCTCAGCGACCGGCTGGGCCGCGAGTCCGATGCCGTGCGCGTCCACGACGGTCCTTCAGACCAGCTCGTAGTCGGTGGCCACGCACTGGCGCACCGCGTCGAGCGGGTTGAACATCAGGACGTCGACGATGGAGAGCGCGGGCACGAACGGGGCGCCGAACTGCGGATACTCGAACGGCCCGGACCTGAGGAACCGCAGGGTGATGCCGCGCCGCCGGAACTCGTCCCTGGAGTACAGCTCCATGCCGCCGATCGCATTGACGTAGACGCCGGTCCCGACCGCGGCGCACAGGGCGAGCACCTTGTCCTGCCCCTTGAGGTTGTGATCGACCGCGATCTCGGAGGAGCGTCTGATCTCGGTGCCGATCCCTATGTGCTCGCAGGTCGCGACGATACCGTGGTGGAGAAACTCGAAGAGGTTACGCTCCTCGAAGCGCACGATCCGCTCGATCAGCGGGAACGTCTGGACGAAGTACGGCGCCCGGCGGTAGGCGCCGGCCAGCTCCTGCAGCAGCTTCTCGGGGCGGAAGTCCGGTGCAAGGACGCGGTCGCGCACGTCGAGCGCGTCGGAGTCGTGCTTCAGGGGCAGCGAGAACACGGCGTCGTGGCCGTCGCGGAGCAGGCGGTTGCGGTTGATCCAGCCCTTCTTCGTGTACTTGATGTTGTCGTAGACGACGAACAGATCGACCGACTCGATGAGCTGAAAATAGCCTACGTACGGCAGGAAGTAGGGCTGCATGATGGCGGTCTTCACATCGTGGCCGGTCTCGAGCCGACGGGGCGGTCGATTCACTCGACCGCCGAGGCGATGAGCTGCCGCAACGCCTCGACGGGCGCGGCGATGAGCCGACAGATCTCCTGGACCACAGACGGCTCGAGTGCCGGGTAGATCGGCAGGCACAGCACCTTGCGCGAGACCTCGGTCGCCACCGGCAGCCTGTCGAGGTCGGCCGACGGCAGGCCGCGGTACATGGGAAACTCGGCGATCAGCGGGTAGAAGTAGCGCCGCGGGTAGATGCCGTTCTCGCGCAGCCGCTCGTAGAGGGCGTCGCGGCTCAGCGGGTACCCGTCGTCGACGAAGATCGGGAAATACGCGTAGTTGTCGACCGTCTCGGACTGGCGTTCGAGGCACCTGATGCCGGGTATGCCGGCCAGCAGCCGGCGATACTGCGCATCGATGGCCTCGCGCCGCGCGATGGCGTCGTCGATGTGCCTGAGCTGTAGCAGTCCGAAGGCCGCCTGCACCTCGTTCATCTTGCCGTTGATGCCGGGCGCCACGACCGTCA
The DNA here is from genome assembly GCA_035517975.1 of Thermoleophilia bacterium. Classification (GTDB taxonomy): domain Bacteria; phylum Actinomycetota; class Thermoleophilia; order UBA2241; family UBA2241; genus Bog-752. Next base: position 6,976 of record DATIYD010000281.1, read on the forward strand.
CCTCGCCCGCGTGTCCGAAGTTCTTGAGGAAGTCGATGCGCTGCTTGGTCTTCGCGTCGCGACAGACGAGCGCGCCGCCCTCGAGCGTGCTGAAGACCTTGGTCGCGTGGAAACTGAGCATGCTGAGGTCGCCGTGCCTCACGACACTCTCACCCGAACGCCGCACGCCGAAGGCATGGGCCGCGTCGTAGATCACCTTGAGACCGTACGTGTCGGCGATCGCCTGGATGCGCTCGTCGTCGCACGGCGTGCCGTAGCAGTGCACCGGCAGGATGGCCGTCGTACGCGGCGTGATGGCCTGCTCGATCTTCGCCGGATCGAGGTTGCACGTGACCGGGTCGATGTCGACGAACACCGGGGTGATGGCGTTCCAGAGCAGGGCATGCGCGGTGGCCACGAACGAGAAGGGCGTGGTGATGACCTCACCGGTGATGCGCAGGGTCTGCAGCGCCGTCACCAGGGCGAGCGTGCCGTTGGCGAAGAGCGCGAGGTGATCGACCTCGAGGTAGTCGGCAAGGGCGGCCTCGAGCTGGTTGTGGAAGGGCCCCCCATTGGTGAGCCACTTGCTGTCCCAGATCTTCTCGAGGTACGGCAGGAACTCGTCGAGCGGAGGCATCAGCGGCTGGGTGACGTAGATGTTGTTCCCTAGGCCTCGCTCCACGACAACTCCCCACGACGAACGTCCGCCATCCCGACATCTATCGGCGTCGGCAGCCGAACCTTGACGGAAGCGCCGTGCGCGCCGGCTTCGCCGCGATGACCCCGAAACGAAGAAACGACCGGCGGAGCCGGTCGCGGGGAGCGTCGAAACGAGGGCTGCCTGTCAGACGGCCAGGCTCTTGGAGTGGTCGCCGTTGCCATGGCCATGGCCGTTGCCCGAGCGCTCGAGCATGGACTTCATCTCGTCGGAGACCGGCGTGTGCAGCAGCAGCACGCTGTACAGCGCGTCGATCAGCTGGGTCGAGGCGTCGAGCACGTCGGCGACCTGGCGCAGACGATACTCGAGGAAGAAATCGGGCTCGACGCACAGCGCCGTGGCGATGATGCGGATGACGGGATCGGCCGGCACCGGGCGGGTGCCCTTGGTCAGGTGGTTCAGGTAGCCGGCCGAGAGCTGGGTCTTGTAGGCCAGCTGCCGGTAGCTCAGATGGCGCTCCTCCATGAGGCCCTTCAGTGCAGCCTGAAACCGCTCGCGGGAGTAGCGCGGCCGAGTCGCTTTGAGCATCGTCTGCATATCGCTAGACGTTATCGCCCAAAGCGGTGACGAACTTGAGGGCGTTGCGGGCCTTTTGTCGCCCGTTCTGGCAACGGGCCACGATCCGGGGCGCGCCACGCGGAGTCGTGGCGCCCGAGTCGGGGGAGGCGGCGGCCCGAGCCCGGGAAGGCGGCGGCCCGAGCCTGGGGAGGCGGCGGCCCGAGCCTAGGAGGCGGCGAGGGCCGCGCCAACGGCCTCGGTGAGATCGGCGGCGGCCACGTCGCGGCGCTCGCCGTCGGCCCGCCTTTTGAGCTCGACGAAGCGCTCGCCGGCGCGCTTGCCGACGACGACCTGCGCCGGGCACCCGAGCAGATCGGCGTCCTTGAACTTGACCCCGGGCGACAGGTCGCGGTCGTCGAACAGCACGTCGAAGCCACTCGCGCGCAGCGTGTCGTACAGCTCTTCGGCAAGAGCGGCCTGCGTCTCGTCGCTCGCGCGCACGACCACCAGGTGCACCTGGAACGGCGCGATCGACGCCGGCCAGACGATGCCGTGATCGTCGTGGTGCTGCTCGACCGCGGCCGCGGCGATGCGGGCCAGGCCGATCCCGTAGCTGCCCATGACGATGTCGCGCTCGTCGCCCTGCTCGTCTGAGTAGGTCGCGCCCATGGGGTGCGAGTACTTGGTGCCGAGCTGGAAGATGTTGCCCACCTCGATCACCCGCGCCCCGTCGAGCACACCCTCGCAGCCGGGGCAGGGGTCGCCGGCGCGCACCGTGCGGATATCGACGACCGTGGCCTGCGGCACGCGCTCGAGGGCGATGCCCGAGCGATGGTGGCCGCTCAGGTTGGCGCCGGCCACGTACGAGCCCCGCGTGAGCTCGCGATCGGCGTACACCGGCAGCTCGGTGGGCACCGGGCCCACGAAACCGGGCTCGACCCCCTGGGCGGCGAGCACCTCGTCGGGGGTCGCCAGGCGGAACTCGGCGCCGAGCAGGTTGCGCAGCTTGAGCTCGTTCAGGTCGTGATCTCCGCGCAGCAGCACCATGACCGGCTTGCCGGCCTCGTCGCCCCTCTCGGCCACCACGACGAGCGCCTTCATGAAGGCCTGCGCCGGCAGGCCGAGGAACTCGCCCACCTCGGCGATGGTGCGCGCTTCGGGCGTGGGCTTGATCTCGTCGGCCAGCAGGTCGACCGACTCGTTGCGCGGCGCCGTCTCCGACAGCGGCGCCTCATGATCGGGGCCGGCCACGGCCAGCTCGACGTTGGCCGCATAGCCGCAGTGCCGGCAGAAGACGATCTCGTCCTCGCCGGCCTCGGCGTAGGCCATGTAGGCGTGCGAGACCGTGCCGCCCATCATGCCCGGGTCCTCGTCGACCATCATGCAGTCGATGCCGCAGCGCTCGTAGATGCGATCGTAGGCGGCGATGTGCTTCTGGTAGCTCACCTGCAGCGCATCGTTGTCGACGTCGAGGCTGTAGGAGTCCTTCATCGTGAACTCCCGCGTGCGCAGGACGCCGCTCTTGGGACGCGCCTCGTCGCGTTCCTTGGTCTGGATGTGATACCAGAGCTGCGGCAGCTGCTTGTAGGAGTGGATCTCGCGGGCCGCGAGCCAGGTCACGACCTCTTCGTGGGTCATGGCCAGCGCCAGGTCGGTGCCCTTGCGGTCCTTCAGACGGAACATCTCGTCGCCGATCGCGTCCCAGCGCCCGCTCTCCTGCCAGATCTCGGCCGGCTGCAGCACCGGCATCAGCATCTCCTGGCAGCCGATGGCGTCCATCTCCTCACGGATGATGGCCTCGATCTTGCGCATGACGCGCCAGCCGGCCGGCAGATACACGTAGATCCCGGCCGCGAGCTGGCGCACCAGGCCGGCGCGCACCATCAGCTTGTGACTGACGGCCTCGGCCCCGGCGGGGTCCTCCTTGACGGTGGGAAGCAGCAGTTCACTGGCGCGCAACGGGGACTCCTGACGTGTCGCTCGGGCCGGCCCGGCGCGAAGGCGCGCATGCCGGCTCGACGTGGTCCCCGGCGCCGTCGCGGCGCGGGGCGACGGCTGTCATGATACGGCACGCCCGCGGCGAGCCGCAATCAGAGAGGGCCGAGCTCGGCATCGATGCGCGCGAACAGCGCCTCGACGAGCTCGGCCTCGGGGACGGTGGCGACCTTGGCCCCGTGGGCGAAGACGACCCCCTCTCCCCTGCCGCCGGCGATGCCGAAATCGGCGTGACGGGCCTCTTCGGGACCGTTCACGCGACAGCCCATGACCGCCACGCTGATGGGCGCCGCGTAGCTGCGCAGGCGCTCCTCGACGGTCTCGGCGAGCGCGACCAGGTCGATCTCGGTGCGCCCGCAGGTGGGGCACGAGATCAGGTTCGGGCCGCGACGCCGCAGCTCGAGAGCGGCCAGGATCGCCCAGGCGACCCGCACCTCTTCGACCGGGTCGCCGGTGAGCGAGACGCGCAGGGTGTCGCCGATACCGTCGGCCAGCAGCGCGCCGATGCCGACGGCGCTCTTGATCGTGCCCGCCCAGATGGTGCCGGCCTCGGTCACACCCACGTGCAGCGGCGCGTCGCTGCGCCCGGCGAGCGCCCGGTACGCGGCGATCGTGTCGGGCACGCTCGAGCTCTTGACGGACAGCTTGAACGCCGTGAAACCCCAGTCCTCGAGGTTGGCCGCGTAGCGCGCGGCGGCCTCGACCAGCGCCTCGACCGGATGCGACGCCGCCGGGGCGCGCAGGTCGCGGGGCAGCGAGCCGGAGTTCACGCCGATGCGGATGGCCGCGCCGTGGGCGGCGGCAGCCCGTACGATCTCGCGCACGTGCGCGTCGCTGCCGATGGTGCCGGGATTGATGCGCACCGCGGCCGCGCCGCTCTCGAGGGCGGCAATGGCCAGGCGCCAGTCGAAGTGGATGTCGGCGATGATCGGCACCGGCGCGTGGCGCACGATCTCCGCGAAGGCCGCGACGTCGGCGGCGGCCGGCAGCGACACGCGCACCAACTCGCTGCCGGCCGCCGCCAGCGCACGGACCTGCTCGAGCGTGGCGGTCGTGTCGCCGGTCGGCGTGCTGGTCATCGATTGCACGACGACCGGCGCTCCGCCGCCCACCGCGACGCCGCCTACGTGGATCTGCCTCGCACTCGCCATGACCATGAGGATACTACAGGCACAGATGCCGGCCCCGCCGGCCCTCGCCCGGGCCGGGGCCCACGAACGCCTGCGGCCGCGGGTCGCGCCGGTGACCCGGCGTGCCGGGACGGGATCGCGGGTCAGGCGCCGGTCAGGCGATCGAGCGCGGCGGGCAGCTCGTCGAGGCGGCGCACCACGGCGTCGGCGCCGCGCGCCGCCCCCTCGGCGCCGATCAGCACCGAGCGGCAGCCGGCGGCCCGCGCCATCGCGACGTCGCTTGCGACACTGTCGCCCACGACGCAGATCTCCCCAGGGGTGAGACCGAGGTCGCGCTCGACGCAGTCGACCATGTACGTGCCGGGCTTGCCGGCACAGAAGTCGTAGCCGCGCCCGAGGCGCGTCGCGACCCGCTCGACGGTCTCGCGGGCCGCCGGCAGGCTCACGCCCCCCTCGCCGGGAAAGTGCGCGTCGAGGTTGGCGGCGACGAACTCGCAAGCGGGGCGAAAGCCGGTGGGCAGGCCGGCTGCATCGAAGTCCGGCGCGTAGCCGACGACGAGCGCCTCGGCTTCGGCAGGTCGGGTGGTGATCGCAAGCCCGCGTGCCCGCACCTCGTCGTGGAGTCCCTCGAGACCGATGACGTAGGCCACGCGATAGCCGCGCTGCGCGAGGTAGCGCGCCGTGACCGAGGCCGACGAGTAGATCTCGTCGACGAGAGCGACGATCCCGTAGCCCGCCAGGCGCTCCTGCAGTCGTCGCGGGCCGACCGACGAGGTGTTCGTGAGAAAGAGCGTGCGCAGTCCGCGATCGCGCACGAGCGCCACGACGGCGGCCGCTCCCTCGACCGGACGGCTGCCGACGTAGAGCGTGCCGTCGAGGTCGAAGGCGACGGCCCGCAAGGCGCTCGCCGCAGTCCCGCCGCTCGCTCGCGGAGACGAGAGGCCGGCGGTCGGCGAACGACCCTCGCGTGGCGGCCGGCCCTGGGCCGGCGTCGCGTCAGCCGTAAACGCCACCAGCCGCCTCGATCAAGGCGTCGTAGCGCGACTGCAGCATCTCGAGACGCACGCGGTCTTCGATGGAGATCGCGTTGTAGAAGTCGCGTTTGTTCTTGAGCCACATCAGCTCGAAACCGACGGCCTTGAGGATGCCGGCGTCGGCGCCGTTCTGCAGAGCGGCGGGACAGGCGAAGATCACCTTGCGGGTCTCGTAGCGGTCGAGACAGCCCTCGGGCAGGTCGCGCATGAAGGGCAGCGACGCCGCCGAGACACCGCCGCCCATCGCGCACGAGAGACCGGCGCCCTTGGCGCGTGTGAACAGATCGGCGGCCATCGTGAAGATCAGGGGCTCGTTGATGTCCTCGCGGCTCATGCCGAGCGAGCCGGTCATGTCGACGCGGCCCAGCACGACCCCGCCGAGCTCGCCGAGCTCGGGCAGAGCAAGCATCTCGTCGAACTTCTCGTAGCCGGTCACTGTCTCGACGTTGACGCAGAACTCGACGTCGTCCCGTTCATCGTCGGGAAACGCAAGGCGCACGGCCGCCAGGTACTTGCGCAGCGCGTGGGGCGACTCGACCATGGGCCCGACGACGCGCTGCACGCCGATCACGCGAGCCTCGTACATGTCGCGCACGGCCTCGCAGCCGCCGATCTTGATGGTCAACCCGAGGCCGGCTTGCGAGACGACTTCTTTCAGGCGCAGCGCCTCTTCGAGACGCGTGCCCTCGGCCTCGAACTCGGCCTTCACGCCGGTCACGTGGTGGTTCTCGCGCAGGTCGATGAGCGCGTCGACCATGCGATGCTCGAGTGCGTTCATGCGTCCCGCTCCTCCCTGTCCCGGCCGCCCGGCGTGTGCGACCGCGGCCGCCACTCGGGTACGAGCATGTTCTCGGCAAACTCCGTGCGGTCCATGAACGGCCACATATCCTCGAGGGGCTTCGAGACGATGGTCCCGTCGGGCCGCTTCTCGGCCGCGACCTTCGGCGCGAACTGCTGATCGGGCGGCATCACGACGTCGCAGAGCGCCGGCCGGTCGCCGCTGAGCGTGGCCTCGATGGCGGCAGGCAGAGCGCGCTGGTCGCAGAGTCTGTCAGCGGCCATGCCGTACGCTTCCGCGAGCGCGACCATGTCGGGCAGCGACACGCCGCTCTCGGCGCCCTCGCCCACGCGCCGGCCGGCGAACAGGTTGTCCTGCATCTGGCGGATCGACAGGTAGCCCGAGTTGCCGAACACGAAGATCTTCACCGGCAGGTCGTGATGGACGATCGTCTGCAGCTCCTGCAGGTTCATCTGGATGCTGCCGTCGCCCGCCAGGCAGATCACGCGACGGCCGGAGCCCAGACAGGCGCCGATGGCGGCCGGCAGGTCGTAGCCCATGCCGGCCGTGCCGGAATTGGCGATCAGGCGCTGGCCGTGGCGCACGCGCAGCGCCTGAAAGCCCACGACGCAGGCCGCTCCGTTCGCGCACACCACGACGTCGTCGGCGGCCAGGTGGTCGGAGAGCTCGTCGACGAACACGTAGGGATCGACCGTGCCGGCCACGTCGCGGAACGGGGGCAGGACGACCGGATAGCGCGCCCGCCGCGCCTTGCCCCAGGCAAGCCAGGCATCCCAGCGCGGCCGCGTGGCACCGGTGTCTCCCCAGCGCTCGGCCAGGGCACGCCCCAGTTCCTCGAGG
>DATIYD010000282.1:0-21297 GCA_035517975.1 Thermoleophilia bacterium
AGTCCTCGAGCGACTCAGACGGCTCGACGAAGCCGGCCAGTGCGCTGTAGATGGGCGTGGGTGTCGTGCTGCGTGACCCGGTGGCGAGCAGGAGCTCCCTCCCGCGGGGCGCTTGTCGTGTCACCAGGACCATCATGGCCGGCGCGAGCCGCGGGTAGGAGACCTCGCCGCAGGCCGGGCAGCGGCGGGCGCGTCCGCCGTCGCTCTCTTCGGTCAGGGTCGCGCACGCGCCGCAATGACGGTGGGTGCGATCGAACTCGACGATCTGGGCGGCGCGGCCGGCGACCGCCACGAGCTCGTCGGGGAGGCGGTCGAAGAGCCTGCGCAGCGGCTCCAGCGTGAACCCGGGCGGCGCCGCTTCGACGCGCGCCCGCGTGGCCCAGCAAGGAACGTCGCCCAGGAGGCCGATGCACCGCGTCCCGTCGACCGGGGCCGGCGGCGCAGCGCCCTGGGGGACGGTGAGGGCATCTCCCCCCGGCGCCGCGATGCACGTGAGAAGTCTTGTTCCCTCGAGCACGAACCAGAGCCCGCCCGATGAGCTCGGGGCAGGCGCAGACCAACGTGGAGTGAACGAGGCGGGCAGGTACATCGACCATGAAGCAAACCGCACTCCCGCTCCGAGAGCAAGAGCCTCCGGCCCCGACAAGAGCCCGGTTCGATGTAGCATCGCAAGCGGCGAGATGCCGCGGGTCGACTGGTGACCGAGATGTGGAGCAGCGCTTCGCGGCCGGCAAGGAGGAAGGTCGATGAACCCGGTGATGGTCAACTGGCAGGACACGCAGGGCAGACGGCTCACCGTGGGGCCGATGGACTCCACCTGCAGCGATCTCGGCATCGCCGCCGGTAGCGACAGGCTGGGGCTGCGCCGTTTCGAGATCGAGCCCGGCAAACGCTCGACGCCCGCCCATACGCACAGCGGCGAAGAGGAGATCTTCTACGTGCTGGGCGGCTCGGGTCTGAGCTGGCAGGCCGGGGCCACCCATCGCGTCGAGACCGGCGACTGCCTCGTGCATCTCGTCGGCGGTCCGGCGCACACGCTGATCGCCGGCCCGGAGGGCCTCGACGTGCTGGCGTTCGGCGAGCGCGCGACCTCGGAGGCATGCTACCTGCCGCGCGCCCAGGTGGCGTGGCTGGGAACGAGCTGGGTGAAGGCCGGCGAGAGCGCCCATCCCTTCGCTCAAGAGGCGGCCGCGGGCGACATCGAGATGCCCGAGCCCTCGGCACGCCCTGCGACGATCGTGCGCTCCGCGGAGGTGGAGGCCAGACAGTGCGAGCATGGCGAGTCCGTCTTTCGTGGGGCCGACCTCGGCGCCGCGGCCGGCGCGCAACGCACCGCTTTGCGCTGCTTCGTTCTGCCCGCCGACTCGTTGGGCGCCCCGCCGCACTGCCACAGTGGCTGTGAGGAGCTCTTCGTAGTGCTTGCCGGCAGCGGCGTGTACCTCGACCAGGTCGCGGGCGCCAGCGGATGGGAACCGGTCGAGCATCCGGTCAGACGGGGCGACGTCGTCAGCGTGCGCGCCGGCACCGGCGTCGCCCACGCCTTTCGGAGCGGCTCGGAGGGTCTGACCTATCTCGCCTACGGCAATCGCGACGGCGACGACGTCATCTGGTATCCGCGGTCGCGGAAGATCGCCTTCTTCAGCCTCGGCGTGATCGGACGCTTCGAGCGCTGCGGCTATTGGGACGGGGAAGAGTAGGACGTGGAACGCGCGTGCGGCGACCTCTGACTGAGCGCCCTACTTCCCCGCGGCCCAGCTGATCGCCGCCGGCAGGTCGGCCACGCTGAAGTGCTTCAGACGCCGGCCCATCATCCAGCCGTAGCGGCGCATCAGGTCGCGGATCCGTTGCGTGTCGGTCACGACGGCGCAGCGCTCCCACTTGCGCAGGAAGCTCAGGCCGAGACCCAGGTCTTCGGCCTTGGCGCCCTTCGTATAGCCGGTGAACTCGGGCCCGAGCAGGAACACGGCCCTGATCTTACGGCCGCCGGCCAGCGCCGATTCCAGCGCCGGCTTCACGACCTTGGTGTAGTCGTCCATGCCTACTTCGCCGACGGCTTTGAGTGCCACGATACCGGCTGGTGCGCCCTCGATCTTCTCGATCATCACAGTGCCTCCGCGGTCTCGTGGCCGATGCTCGCCAGCGACGATACCACCCGCCGGGATGGAAGTGACGTCGGCGAGCGCTAGCTTTCGACCGGCAGCCGCACCTCGGTGACGAAGTCAGCCGACTCGACCCCACTGTCGGCACCGACCAGGTAGACCTCGCTGGCCGGGCCGGCGACCCCGTAGCCGAGGGAGTCGAGCTCCTCGGTGAGCGCGGTGTAGCCCGCGCCGATCTCCTCGTAGGGACCTTCGTGGACGGTCACGAGGGCGTAGTGGGCCGGCAGGGTGCCGGCGCGCACGTGCGCGGCGTTATCGGGCAGCTTCGTGCCGGGATCGAGCGCGATCGGCACGGCCACCTCGTAGTCGGCGTCGTCGGGGTCGGACAGGTTCAGATCGAAGCGCGCCATCGGCGGGCCGGCCGGAGAGACGCCGGCCTCGGCAAGCGCGGCGAACAGCCGCGCGAACGGTTCCTGCGTCTCTCTCACGGAACCGTGCACCGCGAGGTAGGCGATCGTCTGTTCCGGTATGGCGATGTGCTCGACCGCGTTTGGCATGACGGGCTCCCTGCCGGGCGACGGTGTGCGTGGGTAAGCTGCCCGCCGTCGCCCGGCGGGCAACGCCGGGACTCAGGCGGCCTCCGACTCGCCCTGGCTCTGCGTTTCCGCGACGAACTTGCTGGCGATGAACGTCGCTCCCTGGGGGTCGGCGATGACGGTCGTCCTGACCCAGGGGGCGTCGAACGGCGGGACGACGATCTTGCCGCCCAGCTCGGCCGCTCTCCGCGCGAGTGCGTCGGCGTCGTCGATCGCGAACGTGACGCTCCAGGAAGGCGGGGTATCGGGCCGCTCGGCGGGGATCGGGTTGATGCTCGCGACGACGTCCTCGAATCCCGCGGCTCCCATCTGCGCCGTGCGCTCGCGCAGTCCGGGGTCGCGCTCCTCGAGGTGGTCGCCGTAGCCGGGCAGGGTCCACAGCTCGGCGCCGCCGATGCTCATCGTCTGCCAGCCGAAGACGGCGCCGTAGAACCGCTTGGCGGTCTCGACGTCGCGGGTGTTCAGGCCGTTGAAGTTGAGCGATCCCGGCTCGTTGACGACCCGCGCGCCCTTGTGCTGCCCGGCTTGCCAGACGGAGAAGACGGCACCCTCCGGATCTGCGACGAGCGCCATGCGGCCGGCGTCCATCACGTCGAACGGCTCCGTGAGGGTGCGACCGCCGGCCGCGACGACCCTTGAAGCGGTCTCGTCGGCGCTGTCGACCCAGATGTAGGTGTTCCAGACGGCCGTGGCCGGGGCGCCTTCCGGCAGCGAACCGACCGCGGCCACGTCGCCGCCGTGGAGGCGCGCCATGAAGTACCTGCCCGGCGAGCCTGGCGGCATGGCGTCCTCGAACTCCCAGCCGAACAGGGTGCGGTAGAAGGCGACGGCAGCCTCGGGATCGGGCTGGTTCGTGTCCACCCAGCACGGCACGCCGGGAATGTATCCGTCTCGCTCCGCCATGGTCGCTCCTTCCGGTAGCCGACAGAAGGGTCGCGCTGCGGCGCCGGGGCCCGTGCCGCGCCGACCTGACCATCTGCTTTCCCGGCAGCGAAGCGATACGGGACGGCGCGAGCGTTTGAGCACGCTTGTTCTGTGCCTGCGATCGCCCGACGGCTACCCCGCTGCCGCGCCCGGGCTGCCGTCGGCGTTCACCGGGCCGAGGTCCGACGCAGCCCTACGACGGGATCGGTCAGGCTCTGGTCCTCTTCGAACTGCGGCCAGCCCTCGAGACAGTAGCGCTGCAGGCGCAGCGCGCAACTCTCGATGACCTCGGCGGCGTAGTGGCTGCGATCCCAGGAGGCGTACATCGGGACGGTCACGGGGCCGCTTCCGTCGGTGATCCTCAACGGATGCAGGTCGAACCGGGGGTCGTCGGAGAGAATCGCGACCCCCCGGCCCGACGCCGCCAGCGCCTGCGCCACTCGTGGCACCGTGACGTTGTGTGCGACCTGGTAGGAGAGGCCCTTTCCGTCGAGGCTGCCGAGGACGCGCCGGGTTCCGGATGCGAGGCTCGTGATGAGCGGCACGCCGGTGAGCTCCTCAAGACCGACTGAGCGACGCGCCGACCACGGATGCCCCTTTTCCACGTAGGCGAGGACCGGGAACAGGCAGACGAGGAACGAAGCAAGATCTGGTGGCGGAGGCTCGTTGGTCATGGCCAGATCGGCCTCGCCACTGGTGACGGCCCTGTAGGCGACCTCGGGTATCTGCTCGATCGCTTCGAGGGCTACGCCACCGAGATCGGTGTCGGCGATGAACGGTGCGATGACGTCGATGATGGTGGTGGGCGTCGCCGCGATCACGAGCGTCAGATCGCTCGAACCTTCCACGAAGCGCGCAACGCTCAGAGCGACCTCGTGGCGATGAAGCAGATCTCGTGCGATCGGCAGGAACCGTCGCCCGGCAGCGGTCAGCCGGAGCGGCCCACCGTCACGCTGGAAGAGCTCCGCGCCGACGGCTCGTTCAAGGATACGCAACTGGCGCGACACGGATGGCTGGCTGACGTGGACGGCGCGTGCTGCGGCCGAGACGGAGCCGCTCTCAGCGACGGCGATGAAGTAGCGCAGAAGCCGCGGATCAGGCATACGTTTGAAGCATAGGAAGTCTCCAAAGTAAGTATTGGACAGCATATCGCCCCGATGATTCCATGGGCAAGGATCTCCGGGTCGCCGGTGACCGGCCGGCTCGAGTGTCGCAGTGATGGCCCAGCTTCGATCTCGCCGACTCTCATGAGGGGAGCGCACGCCCATGGATCGATCATTACCCCTGCTCATCGCGCAAGCGGTCTCATGTTCGTCGAGTGATCCCGAGGCCGAGTTCGCCAGCGATCTGCAGGCCCGCGTGACGTCGTTCTCTCAGACCCAGCTCGCCATCTACCCTGAACTGCATCTCAACCCGGTGACCGACCCGGCGGGCATGGAGGCGGCGGCTCAGGCGATTCCCGGACCGCGCAGCGACTTTCTCTGTGAGCTGGCGATGCGCTTGAAGCTGTGGTTGCTGCCGGGAACGGTCTACGAGAGGGCGACCGATGGGCGCATCCACAACACGGCGATGGTGATCTCGCCCGATGGACAGATCGTCGCCCGATACCGGAAATGCTTCCCCTGGCGGCCCTGGGAGAGCTCCGTGCCGGGGGACCGCTTCGTCGTCTTCGACGTGCCCGGGTTTGGCTGCGTCGGCCTCTCGATCTGCTACGACGTGTGGTTCCCGGAGGTGGCTCGCCACCTGGCCTGGATGGGCGCCGAGGTGATCCTGCAGCCGTCACTGACGCCGACGGCCGACCGGGCACAGGAGCTCGTGCTGGCTCGTGCCGCGGCGATCGCGAACCAGGTCTTCATCGTCAGCGTCAACGCGGCGGCACCGAGCGCCACAGGGCAGAGCATCGTGATCGACCCCGAGGGCCATGTCCTGCTCCTCGCGGGCGAGGCACCGGCGTCGCTCACGCAGGTGATCGACTTTTCCGCAGTCGAGCGCGTGCGGCGATACGGCACGGCCGGGCTCAACCGACCTTGGTCACAGATGCGCGATGGCGATGGGCCGCTGCCCATGCCGCTTTATGCAGGCGAGATAGACCCCAGGCGCTGGCATCCGCAAGCGTCTCCAGTTATGACCGCGCCCTTGTCACCGATCCATCCGTAACGACCGTCCGTGGGAGGTTTGCATGCCTGAGGAGCTCTCGTTCGCACGCAAGGCCAGCGGCCTGACCAGGGGCCTATCGACCTACGACGCCATGGGCATCGGCCTCATGGTCGTGCAGCCCATCGCCGGCATCTGGGGGATGCTCTACATCGGCTCGGGCCTCTACCCGGGCGGCAACATGATCATCGCCATCGTGATCTCGATCTTCGCCTGCGGCATCACCTCGGCGCTGGTCTGGGGCATGCTGGGCGGCTCCATGCCGCGCTCAGGCGGCGAGTACGTCTTCAACTCGCGCATCATCAACCCGATCATCGCTACCGGGGCCAGCGCGGCGCAGTTGATCGCGATCATCTACTGGAACTTCTTCATCGTCACTTGGTTTGCCAGTCCGTCGCTGTCGATGCTGGCCGAGTTCATGGGCTGGACGAGCTTCTCGAACTGGATCGCGACCAAGACCGGCACGTTCATCCTGTGCGCCGTCTGCATCATCGGCTCGTACCTGACGATCGTCTTCGGCATGCGGGTCTACAAGGCCGTCCAGAAGCCGCTCATCATCCTGGCCATCCTGGGGCCGGCGGTGATCGCCTTCGCCCTCATGGTGACCACCAAGGCCGACTTCATCGGTCACTGGAACGCGCTCGCCGCCCAGTACCACTCGCTCACCTACCAGCAGTTCACCGCCGCCGTCGGCGCGGCCCGCGGCGAGCACTTCCCGCACAGCTGGAGCTGGGGCGCCACGATCGGAGCCATGGACGGCGCCTTCCTGCTGTTCGTCTACAACTACTTCATCGTGTACGTCGGCGGCGAGGTGAAGCGGCCCGACCGCGCCCTGCTCATGGCCAACGCCCTGGCGGTGGCCATCCCGGCCTTCCTCGGCCTGTGGACCGTGATCGGCATCTACCGCATCATGAGCTTCTCGTTCTTCGGAGCGACGCAGTGGCTCACCCTCACCGGCACCACGGTCAAGGGCTACAACTTCCCCTACCCGCCGAACTACATGACGCTCGGCTGGATCGCCTCGCACGGCAACTGGTTCCTGGCGGTCATGGCCTGCGCCTCGTTCCTCGCCGTCACCTACCTCGAGGTCACCCTGACGTTCCTCGGCGGGGCGCGCATCATGTTCGCCTGGGGCATGGACCGCAACGGGCCCAAGTGGTTCACCGACATCAGCCCGCGCTGGGCCGGTCCGGTCAAGGGCTACACCATCATGTTCGCCATCCTGTTCATCGGCACCGCCGCCTACGTGCTCTGGTTCACGACCCTGTTCACGGGCCTGGCGGCGGCCGGCATGCAGCTCGTCTCGGTGTTCTTCGTGACCGGCGTCTCGGCGGTCATCTTCCCCTACCGCAAGCGGGTGCGCACGATCTGGGAGTCGTCGCCTTACCGGCGTTTCAAGATCCTGGGCGTGCCGCTGCTCACGATCGCCGGGGTCGTCTACCTCGGGTACATCTGCGTGCTGCTCTACTTCGCCTTCATCGACCCGGCCACCCGCGACGTGACCGGCAAGAACATGATCTCGTTCGTCGTCGCCTGGGCCGTGGGCATCGCCTGGTTCCTCTGGTGGAAGCGCCAGAACAGCAAGGTCGGCGTCGACGTGGGCATCACCTACGGTCAGCTGCCGCCCGACTGACCGAGCCCGCATGAGGTAATCTCCAGCCCCGGGAGGGGCCGGTGACGCACCGCCCCCGCGTCACCGGCCCCCATGGGGCATGTCTCTGGTTCGTTTGAAGAACGGGCAAGGAGGATCCGATGTCAGCGCCTCGCAACCCAGTCGAGGAGAAGGTCGTCGAGCTGGTGCGCGACGGGCGCGACGGGCTCGTCGAGCTCGTCGCCGAGCTCGTCGCTTTCGACACCACCGCGCGCGCGGTCGGTGACCCGCCGCGTGACGAGGCGCGCCTGCAGGAGACCCTGGCCGCCCGCCTGCGCGCGATCGGCGCCGAGGTCGACATCTGGGAGCCCGAACCCACCGGCACGGGCAACCGCTTCGTGCCCGACGACCTGGACTTTGCCGGCCGGCCGCAGCTCGCCGCCCGCCTGGCCGGCACAGGCGGCGGCCGCTCGCTGCTGCTCAACGGCCACATCGATGCCGTCACCCCCGGTCCGCGCGAGGACTGGGCGAGCGATCCCTTCAGGGCCGTCGTGCACGACGGCCGCCTCTGGGGCCGCGGCGTCAACGACATGAAGGGCGGCCTGGCCTCGCTGGCCTTCGCCCTGGAGACGCTGCACCGCGCCGGCGTGAAGCTGCGCGGCGAGGTCGTCTACTGCGCCAACACCGACGAGGAGTCGTCGGGGGCCGGCAGTCTTGCCTGCGTGCAGCACGGCGTGCACGCCGATGCCGGCATCTGCGGCGAGCCCACCGACTTCGATGCCTGGGTCTGCTGTCGCGGCACGGTGATGCCGGTGATCACGGTCGAGGGCCGTGCCGGTCACGCCGAGATGCCGCAGCCGCACTGGCGCTCAGGCGGCGCCGTGAACGCGATCGAGAAGGCCAAGGTCGTGCTCGACGCCATCGAGGCCCTGCGCAACGAGTGGCGCGGGCGGCCCGACAAGCAGCACTGGTGCCTGGCGCCGGGCGACATCGTGCCGACCGTGATCGCGGGCGGTGTGTGGACGGTCACCTACCCGCCGCACTGTGCCATCACCTGCGATGTGCAGTACCTGCCGGGCGACGTCGATGACGAAGGCACGGCCAAGGCCGTCGAAGCTGAGCTGCGCGACTGGATCGACGGCCGCGCCGACGCCGATCCCTGGCTGCGCGAGCACCCGCTGCACTGGCGCTGGACGGAGGACATCGTGCCGGCCGAGGTGCCGGCCGAGCATCCCATCGTCACGACGGTGCTGGGCGCGGGCGCCGCGGTGGGCCGGCCCGGCAAGGTCTCGGGCCTCGACTCGTGGCACGACGCTGCCCACTTCACGCGCTGGGGCAAGACGCCGACGCTGTCGTTCGGACCGGACGGGATCGACAGCGCACACGCCGTCGACGAGAACGTGTCGGTCGACGCGCTGGTCGACCACTGCGCCGCCATAGCCCTGGCGGCCATGCGCTGGTGCGGCGTGTGAAGGAGTCACGCGACGCCGGTGGGTCGGCCGAGCGCCGGTCGGGTGGCGCCGCCGGCCGCAACGTTCGATAATCCCTGCACGGAAGCCCTAGAATAGTCGCCATTCCTGTCACCAAAGCGACCTCAAGCGGGGGACGAGTTGTCGCAGAGCCGCGTCACGCCGCGAACGGCGCCACCGCGCCTGCACTTTCGCATCCCCCCCGAACCCTCGTATCTGCTGCGCGCACGCGAACGCCTGCGTGACTATCTGCGCCAGTACTGCGCACAGCGCCGGCTGATCGACGACATGGTGCTCTGTGTCGAGGAGGCCTGCGCCAACGCCATCCGTCACGGCGGCTCACCCGACGACATCGAGATCGCGTTGCGCTTCACTCGCAGCAGGCTGGTCGCCACGGTCAAGGATCGCGGCCGCGGCTTCGACGTGGCGAGCTTCGACCCCGAGCGCAGCCCCGACCCCGGCGCCGACCACGGCCGGGGTCTCTTCATCATCGCCAGACTGATGGACGATCTGGAGCTGCGTCTTGACGGCGGCCTCGAGGTGCGCATGGCGTGCCGTGCCGTGCCGCGCCGTGCAGCGGCAACGCCCGATGGCGGTCTCCCACCACGAGTCGCGGAGGGTTCGGGCCACGCCGAGTCGCGGACCCGGGCCATGCTCGAGGAGATCGACGAGGGCTTCATAGCGCTGGACTGGGAGTACCGCTACGAGCACGCCAACCGGACTGCGCTGAAGCTCATGGGCAAGTCCCTCGACGAGCTCCTTGGCCACACGCCCTGGCAGGTCTTTCCAGAGCTGCGGGCCGCCGAGTTGCGGGAGTACTTTCGCCAGGCCATGGAGCTCGGCAGGCCCTCGGTGAGCGAGCACCGCTCGATCTTCACCGACACCTGGAACGAGGTGCGGATCTACCCGACGATCACCGGTCTGAGCGCGTACTTCAACGACATCACCGAGCGCAAGCAGGTCGAGGAGGAGCGTCAGGAATACCGCGCCGAGCTCGAGCGTGCGGTCGCGCAACGCCAGCTCGCCCTCGACGCCGCCAAGCTGGGCTGGTGGCACTACGACCCGCTGACCAACATCTCGTGGTACGACGAGGGCTACCGGGCGATCTTCGACGTCACGGGCAGCGAGCGGCCCAACGACGAGATCCTCGAGCGCCTGCACCCCGACGACCTTCCGGGTGTCTGGGCAAAGGTCGAGGCCGCACTCGAACCGGCCAACCCTCAGCCGTACGCCGCCGAGTACCGCATCTTTCGCTCGGACGGCACAGTGCGCTGGGTCGAGGCGCATGGCATCGCGGCTTTCGCGGGCGAGGGCGACGAACGGCACGCCACCAGCCTCGTCGGCACCGTCCAGGACATCACCGAGCGCAAGCGCGGTGACGATGCGCTCCTCGCGAGCGAGGAAGCGGCCACTGCCGCCGAGGCGCAGACGCGGCGCCTCCTCGACGAGTCGCGGGCACAGGCCGAAGAGCTCGCCGAACGTGTCGATCTGGCGGAGGCCCTGAACAGGGTCAACCGCCTCGTCCACTCGACGGTCGACTTCGACGAGATCATGCAGCACGCACTCGGCGAAGGAGTGCGGGCGCTGGGCGGAGATGCCGGCACGATCGAGATGCGCGAGGGGTCCTGCTGGGCCGTGCGTTACGAGATCGGCTTTGACGCTGAAGACGTCGGCGTCCGGCTGAGCGAGCAGGATGCGCCCAACGCGACGCGCGTCATGGCCAGCAAAGAGCCTCTGGCGATCGCCGACATGAGACCCGATCGCACGACCAACGTGGGGTTCGTCCGTGCCCACCGCCTGCGATCGGTGCTCGCCGTGCCGCTGGTCGTGAAGGAGTCCGTGATCGGCTGCCTGCTCGTCTACGGCCGGCAGGTCCACCGCTTCGACGAGGCCGAGGTCGACTTCGGCCGCAAACTGAGCGCCACCCTCTCGCTGGCGATCGAGAACGCGCGGCTCTACGAGGCGCAGGTCGAGGCCCAACGGCTGCTGCAGCGGGAGCTGGAGACGACCGGCGTGTTGCTCGAAGCGGCCACCGCGGGCACGTCCTGGACCGATCTCGACAGGATGCTCGAGTCGATCGGCGATCTGCTGTTGCGTTGCGCGGACCACTCCCGCGTGCTGCTCGAGCTCTGGGACGAGAAGCGCCGCGAGGTCGAGATCGCCGTCTCGAGGGGTGCGCAGGCCACCGCCCGGCAGCGTTTCAAGTTCGACGACATCTCGGACGGGGCCAAGGAGGTGATCACCACCAGAAAGACGGTGGTCATCGACTACGCCAGGACCGGCCTGCCGGCGTCGCAAAAGGGATACGTCGACGAGCACGCCTTTCTGCTCATGCTCGTCGTGCCGGTCGTCTATCGAGAGCGCCTCGTCGGGCTCATCACGGTCGATCAGCCGGGCGAGGCTCGACCGTTCAGTGCCCAGGAGATCAAACTCGTCGAGGCCATCGCCGGACAGGCTGCGACGGCCATCGAGAACGCCCGGCTCTACAAGGAGGCGCTGGAGCGCGAGCGCCTGAGCGGCGCACTCAACCGCATCGCCGCGTCCATCGCCAGTCTTCTCGACTACGACGACGTCCTTGCGGCGGTCGTCGGTCAGACGGGCGAGGCGCTCGGCGCCGAGTCGTCGGCGATCTGCTCACTCCGCGCGAGGGAGCTCGTCCCCACCCATCTCTGGCGGCTGCCGGTCGAGTCGCTCGGCGTGCCGATCCCGCGGGAGCGCACACCCTACGTCGATGTCGCCGTCACGGACAGACAGGTCGTTGTCGTGGACGACTGCGAGACCGACCAGCGCGTCGATCTCGAGCTGCAGCACGAGTGGGGGGTGCGCGCGGTCATGGCCGCGCCTCTCGTCACGCGCGACGAGGTCGTCGGGGCCATGTTCTTCAACTATCACAGCGCGCCGCACGTCTTCACGCCCTTCGAGATCGAGTTCGTCGACCGAGCGGCGGCCCTCATCTCCGGCGTGCTCGAGAGCGCCGGTCTCTACGAGGTGCTCCAGTCGCAAAGCGAGAAGCTGCGGGCCCAAAGCGAGGAGCTGCAGGCACGGAACGAGGAGCTGCAGGTCCAAAGCGAGGAACTGCAGAGCCAGGGCGAGGAGCTTCAGGCGCAGAGCGAGGAGATGCAGGTCCAAAACGACGAGCTGCTCGTCCAGCGCCGTCTGGCCGACTCCGAGCTGCGCAACGCCGATCTTCTCTTGAAGTCGGCCAAGTTGCTGGCCGGCGGACTGGATCTGGAGACCGTCGTGGAGAACCTGGCGATCGTCGTGCTCGAGGCGCTGGCGCATTCGCGGGTCACCGTGCAGCTCTGGGACACCGCGAGTCGCACGCTGACGATCGCGGCCTCGCACGGTCACCTGCCGGCCGAGCGGGGCACGGCCATCGCCTATGAGCAGACCTCGCCGGCGTTTCGCGACATGCTGGTTCGCAAGTGCACGATCGTGACCGACTTCGATGCCCTGCCCGCGCAGGCTCGCGGGCGGGCCGACGAGTTCGCCAGCCGCTTCCACCTTGCCGTGCCCCTGGTTGCCGGCGTCGAGCTCTTCGGCGTGCTGGTCGTCGACGATCCCGGCGAACGGCGTCCCTTCGCCGAACGTGAGATCCTGCTGCTCGAAGCGATCGCCGCCCAGGCGGGCACCGCGGTCGAGAACGCCCGTGTGTTCGAGGCCCAGCGCCACATTGCTCAGACCTTGCAGGAGAACTTCGTCCACGAGCTGCCCACGGTCCCCGGTCTCGAGCTCGGCCTGGTGACCATGACGGCCTACGAGCCCGAGCTCGTAGGCGGCGACTTCAGCGACCTGTTCGTGCTCGACGAGGCCCACGTCGTCGTGCTGATCGGCGATGTGGCCGGCAAGGGCGTTCGCGCCGCGGGTCTGACCGAGACCGTGCGCTCCAAGATGAGGGCTTTTGCCTCTCTCGATCCCTCACCGGCCTTCATCCTGGCGAAGACCAACGAGCTGCTGCTGCGCTTCGATCCCGACGATCCCCACGTGACCGCCTTCTGCGCGGTGCTCGACCCCCGCAACGGCCGGCTGAGCTACGCCAGCGCCGGCCATCCCGCGCCTGTCCACGCCGGCGTCGTCGGCTGCCGGCCACTCCAGGTGACCTTTGGGCCACCTCTCGGTTCCTTCGAGCGCCCGTATGCAAACGCGCATGCCGAGCTCACGCTCGAGGACTACCTGGTGCTCTACACCGACGGCGTCATCGAGGCGCGCCGCGGCAACGAGCTCCTCGGCGAGCAGCGTCTGATCGACGTCGTCTCCGGCCAGCGCGGACGTTCCGCCCAGGAAGTCGCCGACGCCGTGCGCGACGCCGTGCAGGACTTTGCCGGCCGGTTGCGCGACGACCTCCACGTGGTCGTCGTGCGTCGCCGACTCAGCGACAGCGCCGCCGGCTGACCGACCGCGTCGCCGACTGACCGACCGCGTCGCCTGCCGGCCTATGCAGCGAGGCGGATCTCGGGCTAGCCGCCGTGGAGCCGGTCGAGGTCGCGCCGGGCCTTCTCGACTGCTGCCTGTGCCTTCGCGAGCTCCTCGTGCGTCTGTTCCCAGCGGCGTCGAGCCCGGCGCTCCTGCGTTTCGGCCGCGCTGAGCGCCGTCTTCGCGTCGCGGAGTGCGGCGCGGGCGGCGCGGTCGTCCGGCTTCTCGAGCCGCGGCGGGAGCGGCTCCGGCTCCGGCGGCAGTGGCTTCGGCTGCGTCGCCGGTGGAGCCGCGGGTCTTGGCTTCGCCGCGGCCGGCGGTACGTAGGCGAGCAGGGTGCCAAAGCCGCGGAGCTCGAGTTCGCGCGCGAGGCGAGCCTCGAGTACCTGGCGCGCCGCGTCCTCGTCGGCTGCGGCGGCGAGCAGTGTCTGGCGCACGGCCTCGCCGCCGGTGTCGATCAGCCGTTCGAGCTCGTCGCGCTCTTGCTCGGTCGCCGACGCCAGATCGCCCTTGCCGGCGAATTGGGCGTCGCGCAGCACCTCCGCGGCGTGCAGGAACCGCTCGACCTCGCCGCGGTGCTCGCGTACGAGCCGGTTCACCGCGGCCGCGGCCGTGGTCGGCTTGGGCAGCGCTTTCACCCGGTCTGCCGCTTCGCGCTGCCCGGCTTTGCGCAGCTCGCGGGCGGCTTGGTTGCGCGCCTGGGTGAACTCCGTGAGCGGCAGGCCGTAAAGGCGGTCGACGATCTCATCGATGGCCATGCTCTGATTCTGACGGCAAGACAACGGTGGTCGGCGCCTGCGACATCCCTTCCTGCAGGCGGCGGATCACTCGAGCGGCCACGTCGACTCGGACCGCGCCCGCGCGCGACTCGACAGCGCGGCCCGCACGCGGCAGGATGAGGGGCGATGTCCCGCGCCATCCTGCTCATCGACATGGACGCCTTCTACGCCTCGGTGGAACAGGCCCGCCGCCCCGAGCTTGCCGGTCTTCCCGTCATCGTCGGGGGCTCTGCCGCAAGCCGCGGCGTGGTCAGCACCGCCTCCTACGAGGCCCGGGCGTGCGGTGTCCGTACCGCCATGCCGGCCGCCCAGGCCCGGCGGCTCTGTCCGCAGGGCGTCTTTCTGCCGGTCGACATGAAGGCCTACCTGGCGATGCAGGAGAAGCTGCTCGAGATCTTCGGGCGCTTCACCGATCTGGTCGAGCCCGTCTCGATCGACGAGGCCTTCCTCGACGTCACCGGCTCCCGGCGTCTCTTCGGCTCGGCGCAGGATATCGCCCGCCGGATCCGTCAGCTGGTCCGTGACGAGCTCGGCCTCTCCTGTTCGATCGGCGTCGGCCCGACCAGGCTGCTCGCCAAGATGGCCGCCGAGCTCGACAAGCCGGGCGGTCTCACGACGCTCAGCAACGATGACGTGCACGGCCGCCTGCGCGAGCTTCCGGTCCGCAGGCTCTACGGCATCGGGCCGGTCACCGAAGAGCGCCTGCGCAGTCTCGGGCTCACCACGATCGCTCGCCTCCAGGACGTCCCCGACGAGGTTCTGGCCGGCGCGTTTCCCACGGGCTCGGCGGCGCTCAAGGAGCTTGCCTTCGGCGGGAGCGACGACGTCGTCCGTGCCGGCCACGCGCCGCCCAAGTCGATGGGGCACGAGGTCACCTTCGCCCGCGACATCGACGACCCGGAGCTGCTGCAGGCGACGTTGCTCGACCTCGCCGACCGGACGGCCGGCGACCTGCGCCGCAAGGGGTACGCCTGCCGCACGCTGGCCCTCAAGCTGCGCGACGAGCGGTTTCGCACCTTCGGCGGACAGCGCACCCTGCCGGACGCGACCAGCTCCACCAAGGTCATCTACGAGACTGCTTCGGCACTGCTGTGCGACCTGCACGCAAGCGGCTGCCGGCTGCGCCTGCTGGGCCTCACCCTGAGCGGTCTTGCCTGCGAGGCCCGCCAGCTCGAGCTCGACGACTCCTCGCGCGAGGCGGCCCGCGACGACGCCGTCGATCGCGTGCGGGCCAAATACGGGACCGGGGCCCTGCGCCGGGCCGGGGCTCATCTCGCGCCCTACCACCAAGGGCCCGAACTTCCCGGCAAGCCGGGCGCGGAGCGATGACCCGATGCGCAGAACCGCCGGGGGCAGGTTGACGATGGAGCGGGTCAGCCTGGCACGCGCGCTGCGCTGGAAGCGGCGCCGCGTCTACCATCGCATGACGGCCAGCGGAGAGCTCGTCTGTGTTCGGACGATCGAACGCAAGGGCCGCCACTATCGTCTGACTCTCGAGGGCGGTCGCAGCTTCCTGGTCGACAGCGACCACGTTCTCTACGCGCCACCCAAAGAGGAGCAGCTGCCACTCTGCTAGGTCACGGTGATCGTCCGCTCACGAGCGGGCGGGCTGCGCCTGCCCTCAAGCGCTCCTGCGACCCTCCTGCGCCGGTGCGAGGGGTGGCCGTCTTCTGAGCCGCGTGTACTCCCAGACGGTCAGGGCCACGACCACGACGTCGAGCACCGTCAGGGCAAGGAGCGGGATCGAGTGTGAGAAGGTGAACTGGACCTTCACGAAGCCGTGGATGAGCAGATAGGCGATCGTGAAGTTGTAGGCGCTCACTGAGAGCATGTGGGCCAGCCGCACGATGCGCGTGGCGATGAAGTCGTTGGGGTCCTCGCTCAGCTCCTTGCCCGTGATCCAGATGAGCAGCGCCCGGATGTCACTCAGGGGGACGATCAGCAGCACGAGTCCGCCGAGGATCTCGAGCACTCCGTCGAGGCCCTTGAGGATGACGCTGATGTCGAAGGCCTGGGTGACGAGACCCTCGTCGCTCCGCCGACCTCTCAGCTTCACGATCTCCCTGCCTTGAGCGCGTCATGGCATCGTACCGACGCGGTCGGCGGATTTCCGCGGAACGCGTTACGTGCGGCGGGGAATCGGTAACGCGTAGAGGGTCGAGGGTCGGCGAGCAGATCGCCGGAGCACTCGAACTCGACGCCGCCGGCGGCCTGTCGCCAGAAGGCCGCCGGATCCCCGGGCCGGAAGGAGAGCGTGTTGGACGAGGTCTGCGATCACATCGCCGAAGCGGATCCCGGCATCGAGCCCAGCGGGCCGGGATGCGTGGAATGCCTGGCCGGCGGTGGGCGGTGGGTGCACCTGCGACGCTGCCTGACGTGCGGTCACATAGGCTGTTGCGACGATTCGCCCAGTCGCCATGCCACCGCTCATGCCCATGAGACCGGACACCAGGTGGTCCAGTCCTTCGAGCCCGACGAGGACTGGGTCTACTGCTACGCCGACGACCTTCTGGCCGAGCTGCCGGAGTTCGAAGAGTCGCCGAGCCATCCCCCGGGCTGGAGTCCCGGTCCGCCGAGGGACTGGCGCGAACAGACCGGGGGGTCGGCATGAGCACGCTGGTGGCGGAGCGGGCCGGCGAGGAGCTGCCGACATGACCCCCGACTACGACGTGATCGTGCTCGGCGCCGGCTCGCCGGGCGAGCATTGCGCCGGCGCTCTGGCGGAAGGCGGCCTGCGCGTGGCCGTCGTCGAACGCGAGCTGGTGGGAGGCGAGTGCTCGTACTGGGCGTGCATCCCCTCGAAGACGCTGCTACGGCCGGGCGAGGCCGTGCAGGGGGCGCGCGAGGCGGCGGCGAGCGCCGAGGTCGACGTCGCGGCGGCGCTCGCCTGGCGTGACTTCATGGTCTCCGACTGGTCCGACGCCGGGCAGGAACGCTGGCTGGCCGATCACGCCATCGATCTGCTGCGCGGCCACGGGCGACTCGCCGGCCCCGGCGTCGTCAAGGTCGACGGCGCGCGCTACACGGCGCACCACGTCGTCCTTGCCAACGGCGCCGATCCGGTCGTGCCGCCCGTGCCGGGGCTGCGCGAGATCGACGGCGTCTGGACCAGCCGCGAGGTGACGTCGATGAAGGCCGTCCCCCGCCGCCTGCTCATCCTGGGTGGCGGGCCGGTGGGGGTGGAGATGGCCCAGGCAGTGGCTCGCCTCGGGGGCGAGGCCGCCATCGTCGACATGGCCGAGCACGTGCTCGGCCACGAGCCGGCTCCGCTGGGCGAGGAGCTCGGCAAGGCCCTGCGGCGCGAGGGTATCGAGCTCTGCCTGTCGGCGAACGCCACCGCCGTGCGGCGTGAGGGCGGCGAGTACGTCATCGCGATCGACGACGGGCGCGAGCTGCGCGGCGACCGGCTGCTCGTGGCCACCGGCCGGCGTCCGCGGGTGCGTGACATCGGCCTCGAGACCGTCGGCATCGAGCCCGACGCTCACGGCGTCCCGGTCGACGCGCACCTGCGTGCCGCGGAGAGCCTGTGGGCAATCGGCGACGTCACCGGCATCTGGCCGCTGACCCACGTCGGCAAGTACCAGGGCGAGGTGGCCGCCGCGAACATCCTCGGCGAGTCGCGAAAGGCCGATTACGAGGCCGTGCCGCGGGTGGTCTACACCGATCCGCAGGCGGCGGCGGTGGGAGCGTCGGCCGGCCGCTTCAGCGCGACGACCCCACTGTCCACGGTGGCGAAGACCGCTACCTACTCGCGCGCGTACGCCGACAAGAACGGGTTTCTGACGCTCTTGAGCGACGGTGAACGGCTGACCGGCGCCTATGCGCTCGGCCCCGAGGCGGGCGAGTGGCTGCAGCAGGCCACGCTGGCGATCCGCGCCCGCGTCCCGCTCGCCGTCCTGACCGACACGATCCAGCCGTTCCCGACGTTCTCGGAGATCTACGTCGGCGCGCTCAAGGGACTTCGCCAGGCGATCGCCGCCGCGCCAGGGGCGGCGGGTGTCGCGCAGCCGCCGATGGCGGCCTGACGGCAAGGAGAGACGATGGCTGCAGCAAACGCCGCGCCGCTTTCAGGGCGTGAACCGGGACTGTTCGGGCAGACGGTCGTCGTGATCGGCGGCAGCGCCGGTATCGGCTTCGAGGTAGCCCGACGAGCCTTGGACGAGGGCGCCGATCTCATCATCGCCGGCCGCGACGTCGAGCACCTGCGTCACGCGGCCGGCGAGCTCGGAGCTCGGCGCGCCGCGGCCTTCGACGCGACCGATCCGGCATCGCTCGAACGGTTCTTCAGGGAGCTTCCGGGGCCGGTCGACCATGTGATGGTCACGGCCGGCCGGCCGCACTACGGGCGCCTGGCCGACCTCGGCTACGAACAGGCGCGCGATGCCCTGGACGAGCACCTCCTGCTGGCGCTCGAGGTCGCCCGCAACGCCGCCGGAAAGGTGCGGTCCACTGGTTCGCTGCTGTTCATGGGCGGCACCGGCGCCCGCCGCCCGGGCCTCGGCCTGGCGGTCGCCTCGACCGTCACGGCGGCGATGCCCGCCCTGATAGCCAATCTGGCCCTCGAGCTCGCGCCCATCCGCGTCAATCTCATCGCCCCGGGCTTCGTCGACACGCCGCTGTCGGCGGAGCTCCTGGGCGACCAGCTCGAGGAGCGCCGCCGTCAGCTCCGCGCCACACTGCCCATCGGCCGCGTCGTCGGGCCGGCCGACGTAGCAGCTCTCGCGGTGCACGTGATGACCAACACCGCGCTCACCGGCGCCACCTACGACATCGACGGCGGCCAGCAGCTCGTGTCCGGCTAGCGAACGCACGACCACGACACCGACCACTGAGAGGCTCCCACGATGCGCTCCGATATCGCACCCGGCGGCACGTTTCCCGACTACGAGCTGCCCGATCATACGAACGTCCCCCGCAAGCTCAGCGAGCTGCAGGGCGACGATCCCCTCATCCTCACCCTGGCGCGCGGCCACTACTGCCCCAAGGAGCACCAGCAGCACCTCGAGCTCGCGGCCTTCTATCCGAGGATCGCCGTGGCCTACACGCAGGTCGCCACGATCGCCACCGACGACCATCACACGCTGCAGGAGTTCCGTGCTTCTGTCGGTGCCCAGTGGACGTTTCTCTCAGACCCCGGGCGCACCGTGCAGAAGGACCTCGACATCAAGGAGTACACCGACCCCGAGCACGACCCCATGATCCCGCACACGCTCGTCCTCAAGCCCGGCCTCGTGGTCTTCAGCGTCTACAACGGCTACTGGTTCTGGGGGCGGCCCTCGGTAGTCGACCTCTGGCACGACCTCCGGGCCGTCAGCGCACAGATCCGCCCCGACTGGGACCTCGCGGCCCCCGGGCTGCGCGAGGCTTGGGACTCAGGCGACCGCTCGAAGTTCCACGGCTGGAACAGGAAAGCCGCGTAGGCTCGCGCTACCCCGTCCCCATCCCCAGACCGTTCCCGGCCTGCCAAGATGCGAAGGCGTTGGTCACGGCACGCTCTGCCGAAGTGCCCATCCAGGCCTGGTACATCTGTCTAGAGAACGTCCCGGGGAACGTATTCTGGAGTACGCTGGTGAGGCGGGTCGGGGCAAGGGCCTCACCGCACGAGATGCGTTCGCATCAGCGGACCAGGCAGTGAAGCTGGCGTTCAACGCCTGAGCGGGGGTTCCATGAGGTACGCGGTCCACGATCCGATCACTGGGAGACTCGCCCGGGTTCCGGCAAAGAAGTGGATCTAGCAGGGTAGGTCACCCCGGTCTTTCGCGGCCCCTGCTAGGCGACGTGCCACTCGAGCCGGGGCCGGCGGCCACCCACGACTGCGCCAGGGCGACGAACAGCCAGCGGCTCAGCCACTGCCCGATCCCCAGGGCGGTCCGTTCGACGGCGATCCAGTAGATCGCGATGATGGCCAGCGCCGCGGCCGTGCTGCGGCCGATGGCGGCGCGCGACACGCCGATCGCGGCGGCGGCTGCGGCGAGCAGCGCGCAGCGCAGCGCGAGGCCGACCATCGACAGATACCAGCCGCCGGTGAGGGCGGCGCCGTCGCCGTGGGCGAGCGCGGCGGGCAGCAGCGCGACGCACAGCAGGGCGAGGGCGACAAGCGCCAGGCAGGCGGTGGCCGCGGCGCACGCGGCCGCGCGGGCACCCAGCACCCGCGGCCGCCGGGACTCCCAGGTGAGCAGCATCGTCAGGGAGCGGCTGGCGTAGTCGGCGCCAAGAAGCGTGGCGCCCAGGACGAACCCGGCGAGGGTGAGCAGGATCGTGGCGCCGCGCAAGCCCGCGGGCAGTCCGGTTCGCGCAGGAGCGCGGCGGCGACGCCCAGCCGCTGGCGCATGCCGAGCGAGTAGGTGGCGACCGCATCGTCGGCCTGATCGGCGAGCCCGGCGGTCGCGAGTGCCCGTTCCACCTCGGCGCGGCCCATCCGGTCGAGGCGGGCGAGCAGGAGCAGGTTGCGGCGTCCCGACAGGCTTGGGGTCAGGCCGGGAGCCTCGATGAGCGCCCCGACGCGGGCGATCACGCGGTGCAGGTCGCGCGTGCTGTCGGCGCCCAGGATCCGGCACGTGCCGGCGGTCGGCCGGACAAGCCCGAGCAGGCAGCGCAGGGCCGTCGTCTTGCCCGCGCCGTTCTGACCGAGCAGGCCGAACACCTCTCCCGTCGGCACGGCGAGATCGAGCCGGTCGAGGGCAAGACGGCGTCTCTCGCCGCGTCCGTAGGATTTGCTGACCCCGACCATCTCGACGGCGGCGTCGTTCACGGGCGGGCCCAGCACCAGCGGGGCGGCACGGCGCGCGGCGGCGCCGGAGGCGGCATGCGGGCGGCCGTCGCCGTGTGCACGTGCCGGCCGCCGAAGCTGCCGGGACGGGCGCAGGACGAACCACCACACGAGCCCCAGTGCCACGACTCCAAGGACGATCACCATGGTGTTCCCACCGGTCGACCCTACAGAGGCGGGTCAGCCCCCGCAAGGCGTGCGACGCGGCGGGTCGCCGTACCCCCTTGTTCGCGCTGCGTCGCGCGGTCGGCTCAGGCGGACTTTCGGGCCGCCGGCGAGTCCTTGGAGGATTCGGCCGGCTGCAGACCGCGCACGATGGCCGCGAGCCCCCTGGCAAGGCCGACGGCTATCGTCGGCTCCTCACGTAGTAGTTTCGCGAACTCCGTCCGGCCGATGCGCAGGGTCGTGAGCTTGCTCCCGGCCGTGACGGTCGCCGAGCGCGGAGCATCGTCGAGCAGCGCAAGCTCACCGAAGCAGTCGCCGGGCTCGAGCCCATGAGCGTG
>DATIYD010000283.1:0-2327 GCA_035517975.1 Thermoleophilia bacterium
CCGCCGCCCATGACCGGGCCGGCGAAGACGATGGGCAGGCCGCGTGCGGTCGCCTCGCGGATCTGGGCCGCCACGATCTGCGTGCGCGAGGGCACGACGAGCTTCACGCAGTTCTCGGGGCGGCGATCGGGCTCGAACAGCAGGATGTCGATCGTGCCGGTGCCGACGTCGAGCGCGAGCAGACGGGACGTCGTCATGCGGGCTCCGGCTCGGACGGGCCGCGCACGGCGGGTGTCAGGAGTGGGCCGGCAGGCGTGCGAAGCGCAGGCGCCAGACGTTGACCATGGCCTCGACGAAGATGTCGTTGGACATCTTCGACTGGCCGACCTTGCGATCGACGAAGATGATGGGCAGCTCGACGACGCGGAAGCCCATGCGGTGGGCGCGGTAGGTCATCTCGATCTGAAAACCGTAGCCGCGGGTGTCGATCGCATCGAGGTCGATGGCCTCGAGCACGGCGCGGCGGAAGCACTTGAAGCCGCCGGTCAGGTCGCGGTAGGGCAGGCCGAGCACGGCCTGGGCGTAGAGACAGCCGCCGCGACTGATCGCCTTGCGGGACAGCGGCCAGTTCTCGACGCCGCCGCCGTGCACGTAGCGCGAGCCCAGCACGACGTCGGCGCCCTCGTCGATCAGGCGCACGAAGTGGGGCAGGTAGCTCGCGTCGTGCGACAGGTCGGCATCCATCTCGAAGAGCAGATCGGCGCCGGCCGCCAGCGCGTGGCGGAAGCCCGCCAGATAAGCCTTGCCAAGGCCCTCTTTGCCGGCCCGGTGCAGGACCTCGACGTCGGCGTATTCGGTGGCCAGCTTGTCGGCGAGCTCACCGGTGCCGTCGGGCGAGTTGTCGTCGACGATCAGGGTGTGGAGCGGCAGGTCGCTGCCCTCGGCCACCTCGCGGATGCGGTCGAGGGCGTGGCGCAGGTTGTCGCGTTCGTTGTAGGTCGGCAGGATGATCGTGTTCACGAGCGCAAGTATACCTGCTCGCGCGGCCGCGTCGCGGCGCAGGACGAGAAGGCGGTGGGCCTTTTCGCGGGCACCCCCGGGACGCGCACGGAACGAATGACGAGGGGCCAACTCTCACCCTCAGGTTAAGCAATAGCCTTACCACTACCAAGAAGTGGACAGGAAAAGCAAAGGAACCGTTGCAACGGCCGCGAAACCGGCTATATTGTGACGAGCAAGCCGTTCCGACACTACATCTTGTAGAAATCCCCGAGGGGTGCTTTCTTTCGTGCGTTGTCCTTTCTGTGGTGACGAAGACAGCCGTGTGGTCGATTCGCGCGACTCCGAATCGGGCGACTCCATCCGTCGCCGGCGCGAATGCGGCTACTGCGGCCGGCGCTATACCACCTACGAACGTGTCGAAGAGGCCCCGCTGCTCGTCATCAAGCGCAGCGGCGCCGAAGAGGTCTTCGCCCGCCCCAAGCTGCTGAACGGCCTGCTGCGCGCCTGCGAGAAGCGCCACATCTCGCTCGAGCGCATCGAGCGCGTCGCCGACGAGATCGAGGGCGAGCTGCGCCGCGAGTCGGTGCAGCGGGTCACCTCGGCCGAGATCGGCGAGCTCGCGCTGCGCCACCTGCGCGATCTCGACCGCGTCGCCTACATCCGCTTCGCCTCGGTGTACCGCCAGTTCGACGACATCGAGCAGTTCCAGAACGAGCTCGCGCGGCTCGACGAGTCGCCGGGCCACACCACCTCCGCAGACGACTCGCCGGTCGGCCAGCCGGCGCTTACCACGACCGAGGGAGCAGGGGGCATGACAAATGACTGAGACGGGCCGCGACGTGATCGAGCTGTCCGCGAACGCGCTCAAGGTGCTGCAGCGACGCTATCTGAAGAAGGGCGACAACGGCGAGCTGCTCGAGACGCCCGAGCAGATGTTCCGGCGAGTGGCCCGCGCGGTCGCTCAGGCCGAGCGCCTGCACGACCCGAGCGCCCCCACCGACGAGTACGAAGAGACCTTCTATCAGCTCATGGCGACCCTCGAGTTTCTGCCCAACAGCCCCACGCTCATGAACGCCGGTCGCGAGCTCGGCCAGCTCTCGGCCTGTTTCGTCCTGCCCGTCGGCGACTCCATGGACTCCATCTTCGAGGCCATCAAGCACACCGCGCTCATCCACAAGAGCGGCGGCGGCACCGGCTTCTCGTTCTCGCGCGTGCGGCCCAAGAACGACGTCGTGCTCTCGACCGCCGGCGTCTCGTCGGGCCCGCTCTCCTTCATGAGCGTCTTCGACGCCGCCACCGAGACCATCAAGCAGGGCGGCACCCGGCGCGGCGCCAACATGGGCATCATGCGCGTCGACCATCCCGACATCCTCGACTTCATCAAC
>DATIYD010000284.1:0-2406 GCA_035517975.1 Thermoleophilia bacterium
GCGCCGCAGCCGCGCCGCCGCCGCAAGGCCGAGGAGCACGAGCCCGGCCAGCGCCGAGAGGACGAGAGCCCTGTGCCCGCCGAGCGTGGGGTCGGCGATGGCCAGGACGATGGGCACGAGCAGGCTGGGGCCGACGAGGTAGGGCCATTCGGCCCGGTCGCTGGGCAGGAGCTGGACGACGACGAGCAGGGGCACGAAGAGGAGCAGCGGCCCGAGCGGCTTACCGGCGAGCGCGAGGGTGAGGCCGACGAACAGCCAGTCGCAGACCACGAACGTGTGCGACAGCGAGCGCCCGCGGCTGCGGGCGACCGACACCGACCAGAGACCGAGGACGAGGCCGGCGGCCGCGATGCCGGCAGCCGGACCGGCCCGCAGCGCCGCCGCGGCGAGCAGCAGAAGGGCGAAGAAGAGGGTGCGGGACCTGGCTCTCGAGAGCTCCGCTGCGGGGCGTCTGCGAGAGGCTTCGGTCACCGCTCGCAAGCGCCTCGGGGGACGCCGATGTACTGTGCAGCAGGCTGCATGGTCCCCGATTCGCGGCGGAGCGGCCGAATCCTTCGCCTCTCTGCAGGTCCCGCATCGGCCGGGTCGTGCCCGACGCCGTCGAGACCGCTATAATCACCGGGCCATCGTGGAACGCATCCCCTTTCTTTCAGGCAACGAAGCGATCGCTCGCGGCGCTGTGCGCGCCGGGCTGGGCTTCGCCTGCGGCTATCCCGGCACGCCCTCGACCGAGATCGTCGAGGAGCTCGCCCGCCTCGAAGGGCCGCCGCTGGTCGAGTGGTGCATCAACGAGAAGGTGGCTCTCGAGACCGGCATCGGCGCCTCGCTGGCCGGCGCGCGCACCCTCGTGACCATGAAGCACGTGGGCCTGAACGTGGCCGCCGATCCCTTCATGACGCTCGCCCTGACGGGCGTCAACGCCGGCCTCGCCGTGGTCTCTGCCGACGACCCCGGCATGCACTCCTCCCAGAACGAGCAGGACAACCGCCACTTCGCCGCCTTCGCCAGAGTGCCCCT
The DNA here is from genome assembly GCA_035517975.1 of Thermoleophilia bacterium. Taxonomy (GTDB): domain Bacteria; phylum Actinomycetota; class Thermoleophilia; order UBA2241; family UBA2241; genus Bog-752. The sequence goes on from DATIYD010000284.1 coordinate 1,018, forward strand.
GCTCGAGCCCGCAGACAGCCAGGAGGCCTACGATTTCGTGGCCTGGGCCTTTGAGCTGTCCGAGGAGTTCGACACGCCGGTGCTGCTGCGCTCGACCACGCGCATCTCCCACGGCCGCGGCCGGGTCGTGCCGCGTGCGCCCGTCGTGGTCGAGGACCGCTCCTACGTCAGGGACATCGCCAAGTACGTGATGGTCCCCGACTACGCTCGCGAGCGCAATCGCCTGGCCCTCGCCCGCCTCGAGCGACTTCGCCGCCGGGCCGAGGAATCGCCCCTCAACGTGCTCGAGGCGGGCACGACCGACATCGGCATCATCGCCTCGGGCGCCGCCTACACCTACGCCCGCGAGGCGTTCCCGAAGGCCTGGTTTCTCAAGCTGGGCATGTCGCATCCGCTGCCCTACCGCAAGGTCGCCAAGCTCTACGACTCGGTCTCGCGCGTGTTCGTCGTCGAGGAGCTCGACCCGTTCCTCGAGGACCAGGTGCGCGCCCTGGGGCTGCCGGTCGTCGGCAAAGAGGTGATCCCGCGCAACGGCGAGCTGAACCAGGAGATCGTCTTCGACGCGCTCGAGCCGCTGCTCAAGCGGCGGCCGCCGCGGCGCAAGCGCGCCGTGTTCCCGCCGCCGCCGGTGATCGCGCCGGCGCCCCAGGCAGCCGACGACCTGCCGGTGCGGCCGCCGGTGCTGTGCCCCGGCTGCCCGCACCGCGCCGTCTACGCCATGCTGCGCCGCGAGAAGGTCGCCGTCATGGGCGACATCGGCTGCTACACGCTCGGCGCGCTGCCGCCGCTGCTCTCGCTCGAAAGCTGCGTCTGCATGGGCGCCGGCATCGGCATGATGGCCGGCATCAACCGCCGCATGGGGCGCGCCGCCGCCGTGGCGGTGATCGGCGACTCGACCTTCTTCCACTCCGGCATCACCCCGCTGATCGACGCCCGGTACAACGAGACGCCCGGCCTCGTCATCGTGCTCGACAACCGCACGACTGCCATGACCGGGCACCAGGGCCACCCCGGCACCGGTCTGCACGCCGACCGCTCGAGCGGTCCGGCCGTCGACATCGAGGCGCTCTGCCGCGGCCTCGGCGTGCCGGCCGTCACGGTCGACGCCTTCGACGAAGAGGCCGTGCGCGCCGCCATCCGCGAGGCTCTGGCCGGCGACGAGCTGCGAGTGCTCGTAGCGCTCGCCCCCTGCATCCTCATGGAACGCGGACCGCACGAGGCCGTGGTCGTCGACGACGATCGCTGCAACCTCTGCGGCCTGTGCCTCGAGCTCGGCTGTCCCGCGGTCGTATCCGGCGACGAGGCCATCGAGGTGACGAGCGACTGCACCGGCTGCGGAGTCTGCCTGGCGGTGTGCGCGCGTGGCGCGATCAGCCTGCCGTCCGACGC
>DATIYD010000285.1:0-7530 GCA_035517975.1 Thermoleophilia bacterium
CCACGAGCCACAGGCCGGCGAACACGACGAGCAGGCCGAGCACCGCGCGAAACGACAGCACTCGAGTGAGCGGCGGCCGGTGCAGGGCGCGCAGGAGCCGCGCGGCGAGCGGCGCGAACACGCGCGGGTGCAAGGCCACGACGATGATCGGGATGGCGAGCAGGGCCCAGGCCGTGTCGCTGCGCTCGTAGTGCCAGAACGGGAACAGCGCCGCCGTGACCACGAGCGCCCCCGCCACGTTCAGGACCTGCTCGTAGACCATACCGGCCGTCACCCGGTCGATGTCGAGGCCCTGGCGATGGCTCATCCAGGCGCGGCTCAGGAACATGAAGACGTTGCCCGGCAGGTAGCGCGCGAGGATCGACTTCGCCCAGGTGGCCACCGTGCTTCGCCTGGCGGCCGGCAGCCCCGAGGCGCGCAGGATCGACCACCAGACCAGGGCGCTCAGCAGGTAGTAGACGAGCACCAGCACGCCAGAGACCACGAGCAGGCCGGGGCGGAGCTCCCAGTCGTAGGCGTGCACCGCCGGCCAGGCGTGACGCAGGTAGCGCGCGATGAACAGGACGACGGCCGCCACGAACACGACCTGGACGACGCGGAACGCAAGCGACGAGCGGCGGCGCGGCGTGGCCGCCTCGCCGCCGCTCACGAGCGCGCCTCGAGCGCCGCGAGCAGGGCAGCGGCCACCGCCTCGGGCGTGCAACGGCGCCGGTACAGCGCCAGGGCGGCGGCGCCCAGCCGGGCGCGCTCGCCGGCTTCGCCCAGCCGGCGCAGGGCGGCCGCCAGGGCGGCCGCGTCGCCGGCCGGCACGAGCAGCGCGTCGCGGCCGTCGTCGAGCAGCTCGCGCGCCGCCGGGGAGCCGGCGGTCACGAGCGGCCGGCCGGCGGCCAGGGCGTCGTAGACCTTGTTCGGCACCACCCGGCCGGCTTTGTCAGACGTGCCGAAGACGCCCAGGCAGACGTCGGCGGCCAACACCCGGGCACGCAGCCGCCAGCCGGGCAAGGCGTCGACCAGCTCGACCGCCGAGAGGGCGCGGCGGCGCACCTCGTCGGCCAGCCAGCCGGCGAGCTGGCCGTCGCCGATGAGCTCGAAGACGAACGGCTCGTCGCGCAGCAGCTCGGCCGCGTCGAGGACGGTCGGCAGGCCGTGGAGCGGGCTCCAGCGTCCGTACTGCACGACGCGCACGGCCTCGCCGGCCTCGAGCTCGCGCGCCGCGCCCGAGGCCCCCGCCAGGGGCACGGCGCCGACCGGCACGACCGCGAGACGGGCGCGCGGCACGCGCAGCACGTCGGCGTAGTAGTCGGCGTGCCTGCCGGTGTCGGCCAGCACGAGGTCGGGCAGGGCGAACGAGACGCGGTCGATCAGGCCGGCGAGGTGTCCGGCGACGCTGTCGCCGGCGAGCAGCTCGCGGTCGCCGGCGAAGGTGTCGAACAGCGAGACGAGCGGGTCGAAGACGAGCGTGGCGCGCCGGTAGCGCGCCACCGCCCAGGCGAGCGGCACCAGCAGGTGGCCGGGGTAGCCGACCACGACGATGTCGAACCCGACCCCGCGGCGATGGCGGGAGAGCAGCGCGAGGTGGGCGCGGGCAAGCTCGAACGCGAGCTTGCCCGCGCCCGCGGCGGTGGTCATCTCCGCCGCCGTGAGCGAAGCGTCGAGCGGCGCGCAGTACTCGAGGACCTCGGCGCCGGCGGCGCGCAGGCCGGAGACGAGCACGCGGTTGCGCGGGTAGGCCGGATCGTAGGTGCCGAAGTAGGCGACGCGCAGGGCCATGGGCTACGAACGCGTCCGGCCGCGCCGCGCTGCGGACGTCACGGCGCCGGGCGGGCGGGCGTGTGCTCCGCGCGCTCGACGACCACGGCCTGCCCCTCGGCCGCGGGGAGGGCGGCGGTAGGGGCGGCGCTCGAGGCTTCGAGCGCCGCCCGCGCCGCCGCCCCGTCGATCACGCGGTCGACCTCGAAGTCGTCGCGCGTCTCGCGCGCCCGGGCCTGGGTGATCAGCTCTCCGACGAGGCCCAGCGAGAGCAGCTGGATGCCGACGATGATGAGCAGCGTGCCGAGCAGCAGCAGGGGGCGCTGGCCGATCGGGTGCCCGAAGATCTTGTCGATCGTCAGGTACAGGTCGATCAGCACGCCGATCACCACCATCATCGTGCCGATGCCGCCGAACAGGTGCTGGGGGCGCTGCCGGTAGCGGCCCAGGAACAGGACCGTGAGCAGGTCGAGGTAACCTCGCGCGTACCGCCGCCAGCCGTACTTGGACTGACCGCTCGTGCGGCGCCGGTGGGCGACCTTGACCTCGGCCACCCGAAAGCCGAGGTCGCTCGCCAGCACCGGGATGTAGCGGTGGAGCTCGCCGTAGACCTTGACGTGCTCGATGACGGGCCGGCGGTACGCCTTGAGGCCGCAGTTGAAATCGTGCAAGGACACGCCGGTCGACTTGCGCACCGTCCAGTTGAAGAGCTTGGAGGGCAGGGTCTTGCTCACCGGGTCCTGGCGGCTCTGCTTCCAGCCCGAGACGAGGTCGTAGCCCTCGTCGAGCCTGGCCAGCAGCTTGGGGATCTCGGCCGGGTCGTCCTGCCGGTCGCCGTCCATCGTCACGATGAGGTCGCCGCGGGTCTCGGCGAAGCCATGGGTGAGGGCGGCTGCCTTGCCGAAGTTACGCCGCAGACGCACGATCCGCACGCCTTCGTGCGCGGCGGCGAGACGCTCGAGGATGAGGAGGGAGCCGTCGGTCGAGCCGTCGTCGACGAAGACGACCTCGAACGGCCCACGCGCCCCGAGGGCGGCGGCGATCTCCTCGTAGAGAGGCTCGAGGCTACCGGCCTCGTTGTAGACGGGGACGACGATCGAGAGCAGCGAGGTCATGGCGCTACACAGGATACATCTTCCGCCCACGGGCCGGTCGGCCGTCGCGGACCAGCGCGCGCGTCGTGCCTAGGGCGCCTGGATCGTCGGCCCCGCGGCGGGCATGCCGCTCGCGTCGTCGCCCTCGTCGCCGCCGTCAGGCGGCGGCGTGCGGGCCTCGACGCCGTCGAGGGCGCGGTTCACCTCATCCTCGCGCTCGTCGGGCGACACCAGCTCGCGGGCCCGTTTGCCGACGACGACCACGTCGTCGGTGACGTCGCTGTTCAGCAGCGCCGCAAGGCGCGCGCTCCTGACCTTGATAGGGGCGCCGAAGAAGTCGACCTCTGCGTCGTCGCTCATCTGTCACCACACCGCCGGCCGTCCTGCCGCTTTCCTGTATCGGCCGCATCGTCGCCGACCATGATGCACGGACGGTCCGCCTGGACGGATCGGCCGGTGCGGCGAACCTCAAGAGCGGCGCCGACGTCTCCACATGACGAGGGCACGCTCCTGCTACAATGGGCGCGGCGTCGCGACCCGACCCGCACCGAGCCGGCGGATCCGGGGAGGCTAGAGTGAGCAAGACATACCGGGGGGCTCTGCTGGTCGCCCTGGTCATCGGCCTGATGGTGCCGGCCTCAGCCGCGGCTGCGGTCCCGGCGGGGGTCACCAAGGGTCTCGACTACCTCCGCACCCGCCAGCGCACCGACGGCGGCTTCTCCTACAGCAGTTCGCGCGGCAGTCCCACCACCACGCCCTGGGTCATGCTCGCCATCGCGTCGGGCGCCAACAACCCCGCCCGCTGGACGTCGGCCGGCCGCAGCCCGATCACGTATCTCCAGAGCATCGACCTGGCCACCGCCGCCAAGAACAGCGGGAACGCGCCCGAGTACTACGCCCTCTGCATCCTCGCCTATCGCACCGCCAACCGCACCGACCTGCTGACCAACGCCGGCAGCGGCCAGATCGACCTCGTCGACAAGCTCGAGTCGTACCAGTCGATCAGCGACGGCTTCTACTCACCGAGCGGCGGCTCGCTCGCGGCCACCGAGACGACCGCCTGGGCCATCCTCGGCCTCGTGGCCGCCCATCAGAGCGGTCCGCCTCTGAGCGGCGCCGTCTCTTGGCTCAAAGGCCAGGCCAACACCGGCGGGGTCGACGCCGGCGGCTTCGGCTCGACGCCGGGCGCCGGCCAGCAATCGAGCACAAAAGTCACCGCGCTCGTCGTTCAGGCCCTGGCCGCCGCCGGCGAGCCGCTGGGGAGCGGCGTGGTGCCGGGCGCGATCGGCTTCATCAAGCAGATGCAGGTGTCCGACGGCGGGTTCAAGGACACGAGCGACGGTTTCGTCAGCGCCCAGTTCACGGGCTGGGCGATCGAAGCGATGCACGCCGCGGGTCTCGACCCCCAGACGCTCGTCGTCAACGGCCACACGCCCGCCGGCTTCCTTGCCTCATTACGCCAGCGGAACGGCTCGTACCACGACTACCCCACCGACATCGGCGACGTCATGGGAGCGACCACGCAGGCCAGCTTCGCGCTCGGCGGCAGGACGCTGGGGTCGCCTCCCGCCAAGAACCGGCTCACCCGCTTCGCCCCGTCGTTCACGTCGGGATCGATGGCGCCCAAGCAGGGCGCCCGCCTGGCGAGCCGCACGGTCTGGATCAAGGCCGGCTACGCCGACAACGTGAACGGTACCGGCGTCCACGCCGCGGCCGTCCGCATCACGGTCAACGGACGATCGAAGACCAGGGCGGCCCATATCACTACGTCGCACCTCACGCTCGAGCTCACGAAGCTCGCCAACGGCACGTACACCTACGTCATCCGGGTGCGGGACTGGGCGGGCAATTCGGTGCGCGTCGAGCGCCGTTTCACCGTCGCTGTGCCGGCGAGCGGGTCGGGCAGCACCGGCGGCGGCACCCACCCCGGCGGCTCCGACTCGAGCACGGGATCGGGAGGAAGCTCGGGCTCGGGAGGCTCCGGCTCGAGCGGGTCGGGCGGCACGACCACGCACCACACGGCCACGCCGACACCTACGGCGACGATCTCGCCGGCAGCGACCCCGGGCACCACCTTGACCCCCACGCCTGCGGGCTCATTCCCGGGCGGCTCCACGAGCCCTTCGCCGGCCGCGGTGACCGGACAGATCGCCGGCTCGGGCGGTCCCGGGGGCGGCGGTGGCGGCACAGCGCTCGCCGTGGGGGTCACGCTCGCGACGCTCCTGTCGCTCGCGTTTCTCGGCTCGTGGCTCGTGCGCCGCCACCTCGTGGGCGTCATGGGCGGGGCGACCAGGGGCGAGGTCCTGCCGCGCGACGCCACGGTCTGGCAACGGTTCTGGAAACCTTCCGGCGGACCCCCGCCGGCCGGCGGCGGGGAGTGACGATAAGCGTGCACGTGATCATTGCGGCGACACTGGCCCACGACATCCAGCGGGCGATCTTCAACATCTCGCGGATCCTGCTGTACCCCGTGCTCATCGCCGCGCTGTTCTGCCTGGGCTGGGCGATCGTCGAGGTCGGAGAGTTGTTCTACGAGGTCTACCTGCGCCTGCGCTACCGCGACCTCGAGGCGCTCGAGATCCGCGCCCTCAAGGCGCGTGACGCCTTCGCCAAGGGCCAGCCGCGCCGGGCCTACAAGTACCTGCAGGAGAACACCTACTCCACCGTCGTCGCGCGCTTTCTGTTCGACCTGATCCGCAACTACCAGACCGAACGCATCGCCGAGAAGCCGCTCAAGCTCCTGCAGGAGTACGAGTTCTACACGGTCAAGCGCCTCGAGAAGACGCGCATCCTGGTGCGTGTCGGACCGATGCTCGGCCTGATGGGCACCCTCATCCCGCTGGCGCCCGCCCTGGCGGGGCTCGCCACCGGGCACACCGCCGTCCTTGCCGCCAACCTCGAGCTTGCCTTTTCGGTGACCGTGATCGGCCTGCTGATCGGCGGCCTCGGCTTCATCGTCAGCATCGTACGTGACCGCTTCTACCAGCAGGACATCTCCGACCTCGAGTACATGCTCGAGCTGCTCGAGGGCGGCGGCGGCCGGCTGCGCGTCGGCCCGCCCCGGCGACGGCGCACCGACATCGACGGCGCCGACGACGACCTGCCCGACCTGACCACGGCCGGCTCAGGCAACGGCGGCGACGCACGGCACGAGGCGGCCGCCCCCGTGACGGCCGCGGTCGGCGACGACAGCCGGCCGGCCGAGACCGCCGACGAGCCGACCGAGATCATCTCGTGGCGCCCCCTCCTGTCGGGCGGCGAGGAGCCCGCCGACGGCGGCCGCGCAGGCGGCGAGGAGCATGGCGCCGGCGGCGAGACCGACTAGCAGGCACGCCTCATGAGCACGACGATCGAGACACCACCACACTCGGGCGCCCCCCTCGACCGCGAGCCGGGCAGCGGCCGGCGGCTGCGCTACATGGGCCGGCGGCGCATCGATCGCACCGACCGCAACGGCGATCCGCTCGACGGCGTCGTCAATCTCTTCGACGTCGCCATCGTCCTGTCGGTCGCCTTCATGCTGGCCGCGCTGGCGGGCATCGGGCTCTCCGGCATCCTGTCCTCGAACCACATCACGATCGTGACCAATCCCGGGCAGGCCGACATGCAGGTCATCACCAAGAACGGTTCGCAGATCACGAAGCTCAACCTCAAGGCCGGCCAGCAGGTCACCGGCCTGGGCACGCTGATCGGCCAGTTCTACCGGCTGCCGAACGGCACCACGGTGTACGTGCCGTCGAGCAACGCCTCGTCGGGTCAGAGCACGACCCCGTCGGGCACGGCCAGCCCGGGCGTCGCGGTCACACCGACGCCGCCCGGCATCGTGATCACGCCGACCCCGGGATCGCCGCCCACGGGCGCTCCGGGCACGAGCGGCACGACCGGCCAGTAGCCTCGCCGTCGCGGCCGCCCACGGGCGTCCGGCGCCGCCTACTTGAGGCTGCGCAGCAGGGCGACCAGCCGCTCGAGCTCGTCGTGATCGCGAAAGCGCAGCTCGAGACGCCCGCCCCGCTTGGCGGCGCGGATGCGCACCGGCACGTCGAGCACCTCATAGAGCTCCTCGACCAGCTCGTCGTAGGCGTCGGGCGGTGTGGCCGGGCGCCGATCGCCGACCCCGGCCTGCTCGCCGGCGGCGCGTACCAGCGCCTCGGTCTGGCGCACTGTGAGGCCGCGAGCCGCGACGAGGCGCGCGACGCGCCGCCGCTCGCCGTGGTCGGCGAGACCGAGCAGCGCCCGTCCGTGGCCCTCCGACAGCTCACCGCGCTCGATCATCTCGCGGACCTCGTCGGGCAGGTCGAGCAGCCGCAGCACGTTGGTCACGGCGACACGGCTGCGGCCGACGAGCTCGCCGATGCGCTCGTGCGTGATGCCGAACTCGTCGGCCAGGGCCGCGTAGGCGAGCGCCTCCTCGATCACGTTCAGGTCCTCGCGGGCCACGTTCTCGGCCAGGGCGATCTCGAGCGCAGCCGCCTCGTCGGCGTCGCGTACCAGCGCCGGGATGCTCTCGATGCCGGCCAGGCGCGCGGCCCGCAGCCGGCGCTCGCCGGCGATCAGCTCCCAGGGCGCCGCGGCGCCGCCGGGCGCGGGCCGCACCACGACGGGCTGCACCACGCCCAGACTGGCGATCGAGGCCGCGAGCTCGGCAAGCTCGTCAGGGTCGAAGGCGCGCCGCGGCTGCCGTGACGAC
>DATIYD010000286.1:0-2969 GCA_035517975.1 Thermoleophilia bacterium
ACGAACGTGACCGCCGCCGCCTTCCCCGAGATCACGGCCGGCTTCGCCATCGCCTTCGTGGCCGGCATGGTGGTGTTCTTCGTGCCCAGCGGCCTCGGCGTGCGCGAAGGCGTGCTCGCCGCCGCCACGGCGACGGTCTTCGCGAGCGGCGGCGTCGCCCTCGCCTGGGCATTGCTCGCGCGACTGTGGCAGACTGCGCTCGAGCTGGCCTTCGTGGCCGCCGCCACGCTGGCCGACCGCCGCGGCTCGCCCGAGGGGCGCGCCGCCGCCGCGAGAGGCCTCGGCGCGGGCGGCCCATCGGATGGCGCATCGCGTACGGACGGAGACGACCCATGACCGCAGGCCGCGCCACATCATGAGCGCGCGACGCGCCAGGACGAGGAAGCGCCGCGCCAGGCCGCCGGCCCGGCCGCAGAGCGCCGCCCCTGCGGCGCCGGCCGAGGCGCCCGCCGACCTCGCGCGGCGGTATCTGATCTACGTGATCGTCGCCATGGTCGTGGCCGCGGCGCTGCTCAGCATCCTGGCCATCCAGCGCTATCGCAACTACTACGGCGGCCGCTTCGACATGGGCAACATGGTGCAGGCCGTCTACAACACCGCCCACGGTCACTTCCTCGAGGTCACCTCGGCCGACGCCGCCGGCCGCCAGATGTCGCGCCTGGGCGCGCACGTCGATCCGATCCTCGCCGTCTTCGCCGTCCCCTGGCTCGTCTGGCCGAGCCCCATGATGCTGCTCGTCGCCCAGGCCGTGATCGTCTCGCTGGCCGCCTGGCCGGCCTACCGCCTGGGTCTGCGCGTGCTGGGCGACGCGCGCGCCGCGTTCCTGCTCGCCGTCGCGCTCCTGCTCTATCCGCCGCTGCAGTACGCCGTGCTGAACGAGTTCCACCCTGTGACCCTGGCGATCCCGTTCCTGCTGTTTGCCTTCGTCTACGCCGACGAGGGCCGCTGGTGGCGGGCTGCGCCGTTCCTCGTGCTGGCCGCCCTGTGCAAGGAGGAGATCCCCTTGGTGATCGCCTTCATGGGGCTCTACTTCGCCTGGCGCACGAGGTCGTGGCGGCCGCTGCTGCTGACCGCGCTGGCGGCCGCCTACTTCGTGGTCGCGGTCAAGGTCGTGCTGCCCCACTACAGCCCCGGCGGCAGCCCGTTCCTCAACCGCTACGCCGATCTGGGCTCGAGCGTGGGCGGCGTGGGGGCGAACGTCGTGCTCAAGCCGGGGGTCACGCTGAGCCACCTCTTCGCCACGTCCGACCTGCACTACCTGCTGCAGCTCCTGTGGCCCTTCGCGTTCACCTCGCTGCTCAGTCCCCTGACCACGCTGATCGCCGCGCCCGAGTTCCTGCTGAACGCCCTCGCGAGCAACGGCTTCCAGCGCTCGTACGAGTTCCACTACGTCGCCGGCGAGGTGCCCTTCATCTTCGCCGGCGCCGTGCTGGGCGTCGCGCGGCTGCGCTCCTGGCTCAGCCGAGGCCGGCGTACGCGAGCGGCCGCCGCCACGTGGGCGTCGGTCGGCACGCTGGCCACGGTCGTGGTCGCCACGGCGCTGGTCGCGAACTTCTTCCTGGGGCCGCTGCCGTTCTCGTTGCCGGGGGCGCACTACTCGGGGAAGAGCTACGCGGTGAAGGGCCACGCCAAGGTGCTCGACATGGCCCTCAAGCTGATCCCGGCCGCCGGCGACGTGTCCGTGAGCACAGAGAACGACGCCGGCTCGCGGCTCTCCGCGCGGCGGGTCGTCTACACCTTCCCGACCATCAAGAACGCGCAGTGGGTGGTGGTCGACACGACGGCGCCCGACGTGTACGACCACTACGACGCCCTCGGTCACTCGCAGGCCCTCGGCGCGCTCGTGCTCGATCAGGACTACCGCTCCGTCTACGCCCGCGACGGCGTCTACGTGTTCAAACGGGTCACGGGGCCGGGGGCGGCGCCCAGCGGCAGGGCCGCGCCGTCGCCGGGCGCCACGCCGCGCACGCAGGCGAGCTCGAGCGCGACGTCCTCGACCGCTCCCTAGCGCGCGATGGCTGCCGGGGCGCGGGGCATGGCCGGGGCGGACGGACCGCGAGCGACGACGCGCCGGCGCGTGGACCCGGCGCTGCTCGTGCTCGCGGTCGCGCCGCTCGTCGCCGTGGCCCTCGGGCTCGTGGCGCTGCACGCCGCCGGCCTGACCGGCGTCGACAGCGCGGCCCACGCCTACAAGACCGGTCTGGTCGCGCACGGCCGGGGACTTGTCTGGGACGACCTGTGGTACGCCGGGTCGTACGGCGTGCTTGCCTACGGCGCGGGCTACTACCTGCTCGCCGCCCTGGTCGGCGGCGCAGCCGTGGTCGTCGCGTCGGCCGGCCTGCTGCCCCTGCTCTTCCACCTCTACGTGCGGCGCGCCTGGGGCGTGACGAGCCTCTGGCCGGCGATCGCGCTGGCGGCTGTCCTCGTCGTGTATCTGGCCAACGGCCAGGATCCGTTCCTGCTCGCGATGGCCCTCACGATGGCGGGTCTCGCCCTGCTGGCCGGCGATCACCCCCTCTGGGCGGCCCTGCCGGTCGGCCTGGCCGCTCTCACCAACCCGGTCGCGGTGGTCGCCGGCGGCGTGTTCGTGGTGGCCGAGGCGATCGCCCGCCCGGCGGCGCGCCGCCGTCTGCCGCTCTTCGTGCTGGCGCTCCTGCCCTTCGCCGTGCTCTGGCTGGGGCTGCAGCTCGCCTTTCGGGCGCACGTCTCGTACCTCGACCAGCCGGTCGAGCTGCTCAAGTGGACGGCCGTCGCCGCCGTCGGGGTCGTGCTCGCCCGCCTCTCCGCCGATCCCGACCGGCGCGCCAAGGAGATCCTCTTCGCCGTGGCCGGCGGGCTGTGCCTCGCCGCCATCGTCGTGCCCACCGAGCTGGGCAACAACGCCGCCCGGTTCCTCACGCTCTTCGGCCTGCCGGCGCTGCTCATGGTGCGCGGGGTACGGCTGCCGCGGGCGGCGACGGCGGCGATGA
>DATIYD010000287.1:0-2874 GCA_035517975.1 Thermoleophilia bacterium
GAGGGCAACGACCTCTGGACCGAGATGAAGGAATCGGGCGTGATCGACAAGACCGCGCTCGTGTTCGGCCAGATGAACGAGCCGCCCGGGGCGCGTCTGCGCGTGGCCCTGGCGGGCCTCACGGTCGCCGAGTACTTCCGCGAAGAGGGCGGCCAGGACGTGCTGCTGTTCATCGACAACATCTTCCGCTTCGTGCAGGCCGGCTCCGAGGTCTCGGCGCTGCTCGGCCGTATGCCGAGCGCCGTCGGCTACCAGCCGACGCTCGCCAACGAGATGGGCGAGCTGCAGGAGCGCATCACCTCCACCAAGAAGGGCTCGATCACCTCGGTGCAGGCCATCTACGTGCCGGCCGACGACCTGACCGACCCGGCTCCGGCGGCGACGTTCGCCCACCTCGACGCGACGACGGTGCTCTCGCGGGCGATCTCGCAGAAGGGCATCTACCCGGCCGTCGATCCGCTCGACTCGACGTCGCGCATCCTGAGCCCGGCCAGCGTGGGCGAAGAGCACTACGCGGTCGCGACGAGGGTGCAGGAGATCCTGCAGCGTTACAAGGACCTGCAGGACATCATCGCCATCCTCGGCATGGACGAGCTCACCGACGAAGACAAGGTCACCGTGCAGCGGGCGCGCCGTATCGAGCGCTTCCTGTCGCAGCCGAACTTCGTGGCCGAGCAGTTCACCGGCGTGCCCGGCAAGTACGTGCCGCTCGCCGAGACGGTGCGCGGCTTCAAGGAGATCGTCGAGGGCAAGCACGACGACCTGCCCGAGCAGGCCTTCTTCATGGTCGGCGGCATCGACGAGGCCGTCGAGCAGGCCAAGAAGCTGGGTGGTCACGGCGGCGACAAGCCGGTCGCGACCGAGGCCGAGCCGCAGCCGGCCGAGTCTGAGCCGGCCCCGCAGGCCGCGAGCTGACCATGTCCGACGAGCGCAGGCTCAACGTCGAGGTCGTCACCCCCGACGGCTCGGTCTACAACGGCGAGGCGACCATGGTGATCGTGCCGGGCGTGGTCGGCGAGCTCGGCTTCTTGCCCCAGCACGAGCCACTCGTCTCGATCGTCGCGGTCGGCGAGACTCGTGTGCAGACGCCCGGCGCCGAGTGGGAGCGCTTCGCGACCGGCATCGGCTACGTCCAGGTGCTGTTCGACAAGGTGCTGCTCGTCGTCGACCAGGCCGAGCAGGCCGGGCGCATCGACGTGGCGCGAGCCGAGGCGGCCCGCAAGCGGGCCGAAGAGCGGCTCGCCCTGCGCGACGATCCCGGCGCCCACGCCGAGGTCGACTTCTACAAGGCCGAGCAGGCCCTGCGCCGAGCCGAGAACCGGCTCAAGGTGGCGGCCCGGGTATGACCCCGGCAGGGCATCCGCGGCCCCTGCCTCGCGATGCCGGCGAGGCGGGCGCAAGCGGCGCCGACGATCGGGCGCGCTCCCTGCTCGTGCGCGGCGGCCGCCCGCTCAGCGGCGCCGTCGAGCTGGCCGGCGCCAAGAACTCGGCCCTCAAGCTCATGGCCGCCAGCCTGCTCGCGGGCGAGCCGTCGACCATCCGCCGCGTGCCGCGCATCGCCGACGTCTTCACGATGGTCGAGATGCTGCGCGCCCTCGGTGCCGAGGTGAGCTTCGACGACGGCGAGCTGCAGATCGACCCCTCGGGTCCTCTGAACGAGACCGCCCCCTACGAGCTCGTGCGGCGCATGCGCGCCAGCATCATCGTGATGGGGCCCATGGTCGCCCGCCTCGGGCGCGCCACCATCGCCATGCCGGGCGGCTGCAACATCGGGCCGCGGCGCATCGACTTCCACATCCGCGGGCTGCAGCGTCTCGGCGCCGAGATCGAGATCGAGCACGGCTTCATCGAGGTGCGCAGCGACGGCCTGCGGGGGGCGGCCGTGCCGCTCGACTATCCGAGCGTGGGGGCCACCGAGAACCTCCTCATGGCGGCCACCGCGGCCCGCGGCACGACGGTCATCGACAACGCCGCCCGCGAGCCCGAGATCGTCGATCTGGCCAAGTTCCTCATGTCGATGGGCGCCCAGATCCAGGGAGCCGGCACGAGCTCGATCTCGATCGAGGGCGGGCATGAGCTGCACGGCGCGATCCACGAGGTCGTCGCCGACCGCATCGAGGCCGGCACCTACCTGCTGGCCGGCGTGGCGACCGGCGGCGACGTCACCGTGCACGGCCTCAACCCCACCTGCCTCGAGCTCTTCCTGAACAAGCTGCGCGCCATGGGCGTGCAGGTCGACGAGGGCGATCGGCTGATCCGCGCCCGCGCGCTGGGCCCGCTGCGCCCGGTCGATGTCTCGACGCTGCCGCATCCCGGTTTTGCCACCGACCTGCAGGCCCAGTTCATGGTCGCGCTGTCGCTCGCGCAAGGCACCTCGATCGTCACCGAGAACGTCTTCGAGAACCGCTTCGCTGTGGTCGATGAGCTCAATCGCCTCGGCGCCGGCATCACGACGAGCGGCCACCACGCCGTGGTCACCGGCCCACGGCAGCTCACCGGCAGCGTCGTCGAGGCCCCCGACCTGCGCGGCGGCGCGGCGCTCACCATCGCCGGCCTGGTCGCCGAAGGCACGACCGAGGTGCGCGGCCTGCACCACGTCGACCGCGGCTACGAGGCGTTCGACGTCAAGCTCTGCGGCCTGGGCGCCGACGTGCGGCGCGACGTCGGACGCCGCAGCGACGCGGGCGAGGTCGCCGGTCCGCCACGCTGAAGGCCGGCGCGGCCGCCGGTCCGCCATGCTGAAGGCCGGCGAGGCCGCCGGTCAGCGACCCTCGAGCCGCCGCCTCGCGCCTGCCCGGCGGCGCCCGGCTCCTGCCGGCTTGGGGCGTGCGGTACAATCAAGCGTGTGGCACACGCCACGACGCTTGCCCTGTA
>DATIYD010000288.1:0-3880 GCA_035517975.1 Thermoleophilia bacterium
CAGGCGGTCGCCTACGGCGCCCACGTCATCTCCATCCCGGGCAACTTCGACGTCGCCTTGGACGTCGTGCGCGAGGCCGCGGCGCGCCTGCCGGTGGCCCTCGTCAACTCGGTCAACCCGTACCGCATCGAGGGCCAGAAGACCGGCGCCTTCGAGATCTGCGACGCCCTGGGCGGCCCGCCGGCCTACCACTGCATCCCGGTGGGCAACGCCGGCAACATCACGAGCTACTGGAAGGGCTACCGCGAGTACCGCGAGGCCGGCGTGACCGACCGCCTGCCCGTGATGTGCGGCTTTCAGGCGGCCGGCGCCGCGCCGCTCGTGCTGGGACACAAGGTCGAGACCCCCGAGACCATCGCCACCGCCATCCGCATCGGCAACCCGGCGCGGGGCGACGAGGCCCTGGCCGCGGCGCGCGACTCGGGTGGCTTCATCGACATGGTGACCGACGACGAGATCCTGGCCGCCTACAAGCTGGTGGCGGCCACCGAGGGCGTGTTCTGCGAGCCGGCCAGCGCGGCCTCGATCGCCGGGCTGCGCAAGGCGCGCGACGACGGCCGCATAGCGGCCGGGGCCGTCGTCGCCTGCGTGCTCACCGGCCACGGCCTGAAAGACCCCGACACGGCGGTGCGCACCGCCGCGGCGCCGGTGTTCACCCACGACGCCCTGGCCGAGATCGAGCAGGCGCTCGCCGTCGCGCCGGCCGGCGCGACGCGGCACGGTGCGTGACCTGCGCGCTTGCGGGGTATCCCGATGATCGAAGGCCGGCGCCGCGCAGCCTGTAGCCGGCCGACCCGCCCAGTCGCGAAAGGAACGCCCTTCACCCATGGAACCTGACAAGCCCCCGAAGGGCCGTCCCACGCCGACGTCCGGGGAGCGCCGCCGCGGCGACCCGCCCCTGGCTGCCGACGGCGAGATCGTGATCGGCGACGAGCGCTTCGAGGCGCTGGCCCAGGAGACGGCGGTCTCGGCCGGCGCCGAGCGCTTCGTGATGAGCGAGCGCCGCCGCCGGCGCCTGGTGAGCAAAGAGAACGAGCTGCTCCTCTACACCGACGACGAGGGCCTCATCCCCGAGGCCGACAACTCGCCGCTCGGCCTCTACTTTCGCGACACGCGGTTCCTCTCGCGCCTCGAGATGACGGTCGGCGGCCGGCCGGCCGTGCTGCTGTCCTCGACCGCCGAGCGCAACTACGTCTCGTCGGCCGAGTTCACCAACCTCGAGACCAGAGGCGCCCACGGCGAGCGCATACCCCAGACCTCGGTGCACGTGCGTCGCACGCGTCTCGTCTCCGACCGCGTCTACGAGCTGCTGCGCGTCAAGAACTACCACGCCACGCCGGTCGAGATCGACCTCGAGCTCACCTTCGACGCCGACTTTCGCGACATGTTCGAGGTGCGCGGCACGCGCCGCCACAAGCGCGGCACGCGCCTGGCGCCCAAGGCCGGCGGCGACACGCTGACCCTCGCCTACTACGGCCTCGACGAGGTGCTGCGCAAGACGGTCGTGCGCTTCGAGCAGGCGCCGGCGCGCCTCGAGGGCGGCAGGGCCCGGTTCCGCCTGAGCCTGGCGCCCCGCGAACGCAAGGTGGTGCGCTTCTCGATCGAGGTCGTCGTGCCCGACGCCCCGCCGGTGAGCGGCGGCGATCTCACCCAACGCCTCGCCGACATGCGCCGCGAGTACGAGCGCTGGTTCGCCGGCGCGGCCGGCATCTTCACCGATTCCGAGCAGGCCACGAGCGTGCTGCGTCGCGGCCAGGCCGACCTGCGCATGATGCTGACCGACACGCCGCACGGCCGCATCTTCGACGCCGCCGTGCCCTGGTTCGTGGCGCCGTTCGGGCGCGACTCGATCGTCGCCTGCCTCGAGACCCTGATGCTCGACACGCGTCCGGCGGTCGACTGCGTGCAGTTCCTCACCCGCCTGCAGGGGCGCACCGACAACGCCTTCCGCGAAGAGGAGCCCGGCAAGATCATGCACGAGCTGCGCCGCGGCGAGCTCGCGGCGCTCAAGGCGATCCCGCACACGCCCTACTACGGCGCCGTCGACACGACCGCCCTGTACCTGCTCCTCGTCTGCGAGGTCGTCATGTGGACCGGCGACCTCGAGTTCTTCGAGCTGCTGCGCGAGCCCATCGAGGCCGCCCTGCACTGGATCGACGAGTACGGCGACTTCGACGGCGACGGCTTCGTCGAGTACCGCCGGCGCAGCCGCGCGGGCCTCGAGAACCAGGGCTGGCGCGACGCCCGCGACGCCATCGTGCACCGCGACGGCAGCCCGGCCGAGGGCCCCATCGCCCTGGCCGAGTCGCAGGCCTACGTCTACTACGCCAAGCGCCGCCTGGCGAGCCTCTTCGGACAGCTCGCCGACGTCGAGCTCTCGGAGCGCCTGCAGGCCGAATCGCAGGCCCTCAAGCTGCGCTTCAACGAGCGCTTCTGGATGCCCGACGAGGGCTACGTGGCGATGGCTCTCGACGGCGAGAAGCGCCAGGTGCAGACGATCGTCTCGACCGCCGGCCACTGCCTCTGGTCGCGCATCCTGGCCGAGGAGCACGTGGCCCCGGTGGTCGAGCGCCTGCTGTCGGCCGAGATGTTCTCGGGCTGGGGCGTGCGCACCATGGCCAAGACGGCCGCCGCCTACAGCCCGATGAGCCTCTACAACGGCAGCATCTGGCCGTTCGACAACGCCCTCATCGTCAACGGCCTGAAGAAGCACGGCTTCGCGGCCGAGGCCAACCGCCTGGCCGGCGCCATGTTCGACGCCGCCCTGGACCAGCACGACGAGCGCCTGCCCGAGTTCATGTGCGGCTTCACGCGCCAGGCGGTGAACCGGCCGGTCACCTACCCCATGGCCTGCTCGCCCGACGCGCCGGCGGCCGGCGCGCCGTTCCTCATGCTGCAGGCCATGCTCGGGCTCTACGCGAGCGCCGCCGAGAACGTGCTCTACGTGCACAACCCGCTGCTGCCCAAGTGGCTCGGCGAGGTCACCCTGAGCAACCTGAGCGTGGGCCGCTCCAAGCTCAGCCTGCGCTTCCGGCGCGACGGCAACCGCACCACCTTCTCGGTGCGCGACAAGCAGGGCGGCGTGCGCGTCGTCGTCGTGGAGTGACGGCGATGGCGCCCTTCGTCATCGCGCACGTCTCCGACTTTCACGCCGGCTCGCCCTACTTCGTGCCCAACCTCATGGATCGCGCCGTCGTCGAGTTGAACGAGCTCAAACCCGACCTGGTGGCGGTGACCGGCGACCTCACCAACGAGGGCTTCAAGCAGGAATACCAGGTGGCCAAGGACTACCTCGACCGCGTCGAGTGCCCGCACGTGCTGGTGATCCCGGGCAACCACGACTCGCGCAACGTCGGCTACGTGCACTTCGAGAAGCTCTTCGGGCCGCGCGGCGTGGTGCTGCACACCGGCGACATCTCGATCGTGGGCGTCGATTCGACCCAGCCCGACCTCGACTACGGCACGATCGGCCGCTCGCGCTACGCCTGGCTCGAGGAGCAGTTCGCCCAGCCGGCCCGCTTTCGTATCTTCATGCTGCACCATCACCTGCTGCCGATCCCCGGCACCGGCCGCGAGCGCAACATGGTCTACGACGCCGGCGACACGCTCGAGGTGCTGCAGCGCTGCAACGTGAACCTCGTGCTCTCGGGTCACAAGCACGTGCCCCACGCCTGGCACTTCGAGAACATGTTCGTGGTCAACGCCGGCACCGTCTGCACGCTGCGCCTGCGCGGCGACACGCGGCCCTGCTACAACATCGTGACGATCGACGACGACCACGTGCGGGTCGAGCGCAAGTACCCGTTCCACGGCAGCGAGACGATCATCGAGTTCTCGCCCTCGACGCTGCACTACCAGAAGTTCGCCGGCCGGCCCGAGG
>DATIYD010000289.1:0-9985 GCA_035517975.1 Thermoleophilia bacterium
GCGCTGGGCACGGCCGCCGTCGTGGTCAAGGGCTGCGACGCCAAGGCGGTCGCGGGGCTGCTGCGCGAAGCGCAGCTCGAGCGCGACCGCGTCGTGCTGATCGGCGTGCGCTGCGGCGGCGTGGCCGGCGGTCCCGAGGGCGCCTCGGCGCCGGCGCTGACCGCCGAGACCGTCGCGGCGCGCTGCTGGGGCTGCGACGTGCGCGAACCGGCCTCTGTCGACGTGCTGGTCGGCGAGCCCCAGCCCGAACCGCCCGTGACGGCCGCCCTCGATGAGCGCATCGCCGCCCTCGACGCCCTGAGCCCCGCCGAGCGCCTCGCCTTCTGGACGAAGGAGCTGGCCCGCTGCACCCAGTGCTACGCCTGCCGCCAGGCCTGCCCGCTGTGCTGCTGCGAGCGCTGCATCGTCGAGAAGACCGAGCCGCAGTGGATCGAGACCTCGCCCCACCCGCGCGGCAACTTCGCCTGGCACCTGACGCGCGCCCAGCACCTCGCCGGCCGCTGCGTAGGCTGCGGCGAGTGCGAACGGGCCTGCCCGGTCGGCATTCCCCTGGGCCTGCTCAACCGCAAGCTGCAGCAGGTCGTCTACGAGCTCTACGGCTACACCGTCTCCGAAGATCCGGCCGTGCCGGCACCGATCGGCGCCTACGCGGTCGACGACACGCAGGAGTTCATAACGTGAGCGAGCTGCTGCTCACCCACGAAGCCCTCGCGGCGCTCGTCGAGAAGCTCGCCGCGGACGGCCGACCGGCAGTGGCGCCGGCGTGGGCCGGCGATGCCGGCCGCGCCGCCGGCGCCGCGGGCGCGGCCCGCGAGACCGAGTATCGCGCGGTGGCGGGCGCGGCCGAGCTCGCCCTGGGCGAGCGGCTGCCGCGCCTCTCCCTCAAGCAGTTCTTCCTGCCGCCGACCGAGGTGCTGTTTTCGTGGCGGCGCACCGCCGGCGAGGTCGAGCTCGCCTCCGCCCCGACCGACGTCCCCGCGCAGGTCGTGCTCGGCGCGCGGCCCTGCGACGCCGCCGCCCTGCCGATCGTCGACTCTGTCATGAACTGGGACTACGCCGACGAGCTCTGGAACGCGCGCCGCGCCGCGACCACGGTCTTCACCCTGGCCTGCGGTGTGGAAGACGGCTCCTGCTTCTGCAGCGCGGTGTCCCTCGATCCGGCGACCGAGCGCGGCTCCGACGGCCGCCTGACGCCGGTCGAGGGCGGCTACCTCGTCGAGAGCTTCACAGACAAGGGTGCGGCGTTCGTCGCGGCGCACCGCGCCTCGTTCACCGAATGCCCGGCGGGGCCCGCCGGTGAGACGCTGCGCCTGCAGGCCGAGGAGTTCCGCGCGGCCGCCAGCGAGCGCGTCGAGGCCAACCTGTCGCTCGACCATCCGCGCCTGCGGGACTGGCTCGACCACCACTTCGACGACCCTTTCTGGGCGAGCCTGGGGCCGCGCTGTCACGGCTGCGGTGTCTGCACGTCGGTCTGCCCGACCTGCCACTGCTTCGACATCGTCGACGAGCCCGAGAGCGTGGGCCGCGGTGTGCGCCGCCGCAACTGGGACGCCTGCCAGACCTGCGTGTTCACGCTCCACGCCTCGGGCCACAACCCACGCCAGGATCAGAACGCGCGCTTCCGCCAGCGCGTCGAGCACAAGTTCCTGGTGTATCCGGGCAAGTTCGGGGACGTCCTGTGCACCGGTTGCGGCCGCTGTTCGCGCGCCTGTCCCACGGGCCAGGATCTGGCCGAGATCCTGGCCGCCATCGACGAGCGGGCCGGGGAGGCGTCGTCGTGAGCGAGCCCCGGACCACCGCCGCGCGGCCGCAGCAGCACGCCGCCGACTCGTCGGCGCGCGCGGGCACCATCTATCAGCCCGATCTCGTCGTGGTCGAGGCCATCACCGACGAGACGCCCGATACGCGCACCTACCGCCTGCGCTTCAAGGACGCGGAGAAGGCGGCGGGCTTCAGCTTCCGCGCCGGGCAGTTCGGTGAGTACTCCGTGTTCGGCGCCGGCGAGTCGACCTTCTGCATCGCGAGCCCGCCGACGCGGACGGGCTATCTGGAGTGCACGGTCAAGGCGGCCGGCAAGGTGACCGGCAGCCTGCGCGAGGTCGACGTCGGCGACATCCTGGGCTTTCGCGGACCGTATGGCAACGTCTTCCCCGTGGAGGAGTGGGAGGGCCGCGACCTGGTGTTCATCGCCGGCGGCATCGGCCTGGCGCCGGTGCGCTGCGTCATCTGGAACGTGCTCGACCTGCGCGACCGCTACGGCGACGTGACCATCGTCTACGGCGCCCGCAGTGTGGCCGACCTCGTCTACAAGCGCGAGCTCGAGGAATGGGCGGCGCGCGGCGACGTGCGGCTGGTCACGACCGTCGATCCCGGTGGCGAGACCGCCGACTGGCAGGGCGAGGTGGGCTACGTGACGCCGGTCGTCGAACGCACGGTACCGAGCGGCGCGGGCGCCGTGGCCGTGCTGTGCGGCCCGCCGATCGTGGTGAAGCTGACGCTGCCCGTGCTCGCCGGACTGGGCTTCGCCGACGAGGACGTCTACACGACGCTCGAGAACCGCATGAAGTGCGGCGTGGGCAAGTGCGGGCGCTGCAACATCGGCTCGGTCTACGTCTGCAAGGACGGTCCCGTGTTCACCGCGGCGCAGATCAAGGCGCTTCCCCAGGACTTCTGAAGCCGACCCGTCCGAGCCGCCTGCAAAGACGCGCGCCCACTGGGCGACAACCGCGCACGGCGACAGGACGGAGCCGAGGGGATGTGGCGGGAGCGACGAGACTCGAACTCGCGACCTCCGGCGTGACAGGCCGGCGTTCTAACCAGCTGAACTACGCCCCCGCGAAGAAGCGACGACCGGTGCCTGAGGGAGCGCACCGGCCTCACGTCAGCGACGACGAAGTGTAGCAGATGCGCGCAGCGGGGCAAACCTCGCGGCGTTGAAGGGAGCACCCGCAGGCGAAGGCCTGCGTGACAGCGCTTCGGCGCCGCCGCTCTCAAACGCCGGCCGCCCCGGAGCAGCGTACGATAGCGCGCATGGTCGACTACGACGCCTACAACTCCGACGAGCTCGCCGAGCTCTACGACGCGGTCTACGCCGACCGCGACGACCACGCCTTCTGGAGTGCCGTCGCACCCGGCGAAGGCGCCATCCTCGAGCTCGCCTGCGGCACCGGGCGCGTGCTCCTGCCGCTGGCCCGCGAGGGCCACGAGATCGTCGGGCTCGACCTCTCCGCCCAGATGCTCGCTCGGTGCCGCGCCGCGCTCGCCGGCGAGCCGGCCGACGTGCGCGCCCGCGTGCGGCTCGTGCAGGCCGACATGACCTCGTTCTCGCTCGATCGGCGCTTCGCCGCGATCACGAGCCCGTTCCGGGGCTTCCAGCACGTGACGAGCGTCGAGCGGCAGCTCGCTTGCCTGGCGCGCTGCCACGCCCACCTGCAGCCCGGCGGCCGGCTCGTGCTCGACCTCTTCAACCCCGACCCGGCGCTGCTCTACGAGCACGGCGGCAGCGACGGCGAGGAGACGGCCGAAACGCTGCCCTGGACCGGCGGACGCACTATCCGCTGGTGGGGTCACGTCACCGAGTACCAGCGGGCTCGTCAGGTCAATCAGTGCGAGATGACGTACGAGATCAGCGAGCCCGGCGGCGGCACCCGGCGACTCACAGAGCGCTTCCCCATGCGCTACCTGTTCCGCCACGAGGTCGAGCACCTGCTCGCCCGCTCGGGCTTCGCCGTCGAGGCGCTCTACGGCGATTACGACCGCTCGCCGTTCGGCGACGACTCACCCGAGCTCATCGTGGTGGCCAGGCCGGTCGAGCGGCACGCCGGTGCGAGCGACCCGCGATAGCGGCGAGCGGGAAGGCGGCGGGGCCGGCGCCGGCGAGCGGCCGCGAGCACTGGTGGGCGATGCTGGATTTGAACCAGCGACTCCCTGCTTGTAAGGCAGGTGCTCTACCCCTGAGCTAATCGCCCATGACCCGCGAAAGACGGCCGTGAAGTCCGGCGCCGCGGTCGGTCGTCGGCGGCGCGCCGAGGCGCGCCGCGAAGGGCGCACGCGCCAACGAGGATTATACAGACCGTGGGTAGACTATCTCTCGTGGACGAGACCGCGAGAACCGGCGCCGTCGCGAAGCTCGCGATCACCGGCCTGTCGTACGAGGTCGGCACCGACGGTCGGCGCCGCAGGATCTTAGACGGGGTGTCGCTCGAGGTGCCCAGCGGCCGCTTCTTCACCATCCTCGGCCCCTCGGGCAGCGGCAAGAGCTCCCTGCTGCGCTGCATCAACCGCCTGCTCGAGCCGAGCGCCGGCACCGTGCTGCTCGACGGCGAGCCCGCGGCACGCATGCCGGTGCAGACGTTGCGGCAGCGCGTCGGCATGGTGTTCCAGACGGCGGCGCTCTTCGAGGGCACGGTGCTCGACAACGTCCTCTACGGACCCCGCCTGCGACGCGAGCAGCTCGACGATATCGCCGCCGGCGACCTGCTCGAGCGCGTCGGGCTGCCGCGCGACTTCGCCGCCAAGGCGGTCGGCGAGCTGTCGGGCGGCGAGGCCCAGCGGGTATCGCTCGCCCGGGCCCTGGCGAACCGCCCAGAGGTGTTGCTGCTCGACGAGCCGACCGCCTCGCTCGACCCCACGGCCAGCGCCCAGGTCGAGCGTCTGCTCGTGCAGCTTGCCACGGAGACCGAGCTCACCTTCGTCTTTGTGACCCACAACCTGGAGCAGGCGCGCCGGGTGGGCCACCGCGGCCTGCTGCTCGTCGACGGTCACGTCGTCGAGCAGGGGCCGCTCGCCGAGATCCTGGCCGATCCCGAGACCGACGTCATGCGCCTGTTCATCGAGGGCCGGCTCACCGGCGACAGCCTGAGCCCCGCCGGAAAGCCGTCGTCGTGAGTCCCCGGACAGGCTGCGCCACGAGCCGCCCCGGAAAGCCGGCGTCGTGAGCCTCGCCCCGGCGGTGGCCGGTTCGCACTTCAGCTTCGAGAACGTCGCGGTGGCCGTCGTCATGGTGGCGGTGGCCGTCGGCCTGTCGCGCTGGCGGCGGCTCGACCTCGAGCGCGACATCGCGGTGGCCTCGATTCGCGCCTTCGTCCAGCTCATGGCGATCGGCTACGTCATCGACCTCATCTTCCGTTCGCGCAGCGAGCTGGCCGTGGTCGGCATGCTGACCGCCATGGTCGGCTTCGCCACCATCACCTCGGCCCAGCGCTTCAAGGGCCTGCCGCGACGCTATGGGATCGCCTTCGCCGCGATCGGCCTTTCGTCGGTCGCGACGCTGGGGCTCATGGTGGCCCTGGGCATCATCTCGCGCGACGCCCGCTACCTGATCCCCATCGGCGGCATGGTGATCGGCAACTCGATGAACGTGGCCTCGGTGACCGGCGTCAGGCTGATGGAGGACACCCGCACGCAGCGTGCCCTGATCGAGACGGCGCTCGCGCTCGGCGCGAGCCCCCGTCAGGCGGCCCAGAGCGTTGTGCGCCGCGCCGTGCGCCTGGCTCTGATCCCGACCATCGACAGCACCAAGACGATGGGCATCGTCTTTCTGCCGGGCGCCATGACCGGCATGATCATCGCCGGCGCCAAGCCCCTCGACGCCGTGCGCCTGCAGGTGGTGATCATGTACATGCTGCTCACCGCCGTGGCGGTCACCGCGGTGACGGTGGGCCTGCTCGTGGTCGGGTCGCTGTTCACGAACGAGCAGCAGGTGCGGCGGATCGGCGAGGCGGTCGAGGCCTAGCGGCTCCGCACCGCGTCGACGGCCAGGCGCCAGGCGGTGCCGTCGTAGTGCACGATGAGCGGGGCGCTCGGCGCGCCGCTCCCTCCGAGGCTGCCGGCGATCCAGACGTCGGTCGGCGAGACCGCGCTGGCCGCGCCGAACTGCGGGTCGGTCAGCTTGTAGACGTCGAGCGCCTGCGGCGAGACGGGCGACCAGTCGTCGCCGTCGTAGGCCGCGACGCCCGCGGCGCCGGCCAGCCAGACGCTCGTCGGCGCCGGGGCGGCGAGCGCCTCGCGCACGCCGCTGAACGTCTGCGAGACGTCGCGCCACTGCGTGCCGTCGAAGTGCTGCAACAGGGCGTCGCCGGCGGCCCAGACGTCGTCGGGGGCGACCACGGCGACCGTCAGCAGGCCGCCGTCGCTCACCCCGGCGTCGGCGACCGGCGTCCAGCTCGTGCCGTCGTAGCGCAGGGTCAGGACATGGGCGGCGTCGGCGCCGACGCCGACCGCCCAGAGGCTGGTGGCCGTGCCCGAGACGGCGTTCAGGCTACCGGCGCCCGGCAGGGCGGGCAAGGCGGCGGTCCGCCAGGCGCCGCCGTCCCAGTGGACGGCAAACGGCGCGCCCTGCAGGCTGCCGACCGCCCACACGTCGTCGGGCGCGAGCGCGGCCAGACCGCGCAGCACAGCTCCGCCGTCGCGGGCCGCGGTGAGGACCGTGCGCCACTGGCGACCGTCCCAGTGCACGATGGCGCCGGCCGGACCAAGCGCCCACGCCTCGCCATCGGAGGTCGCACCGACCGCCGTGAGGGGGCCCACATCGGGTACCGTCGTCTCGCGCCAGGAGGCGCCGTCGTAGTGCAGCACGAACGAATGGCTCTCGACGGCGGACGCGCCGGAGACTGCGCCGGAAGCCGCGTCGCCGTGGGCGCCGACCGACCACACGTCGTTGTCCGAGACCGCGGCGATCGCGGCCAGGCTGTAGGAAGGCTGCGCCGCGCCTGCGACCCCGGCGTTCGACGGCGAGACCACGGGGATCACCGGCTGTACGTAGGCCGGCAACGACCGGCCGGGTGTGGCGAGCAGGGCGCCCGGCGCGGCCGGCGTCGCCGAGTGGTAGCCCGCCACGACCAGGCCGGCCGCCAGGGCGCCGACGCCCACGACGAGCACGGCGGCCCAGGCCAGGAGCCGGCGCGGGGCGGGCCGGCGGCCGAAGCGCGCGCTCGCGGGCACGGCGCCGGCGTCGCGCCGCCGGGCGCGCGCGGACTCCGCCGCCGCGCAGCGCGCGAGCTGATCGTGCAGATCGCTCAGATACTCGTCAACGCCGCCGGGCATGGTCCTCTCCCGGGTCGTCGCGCAGCACGGCAAGATCGCGAGCCAGCCGTTTGAGGCCGCGGCTCACGCGCTGGCGCATGAGATCCTCACTGCAGCCGGCGCGGCGCGCCGCCTCGGCGTAGGACATGCCGCCGATCACGCGCATGACGACCGCTTCGCGCAGGTCTCCGCTCAGTGCGTCGAGCGCCTCAGCCACCTGATCGCGCACCCCCTCGAGGTCGATGAGCTCCTCGGCGCGCTCGAGCGCGTCGGGAGCCACCGTGAGCTGCTCCATGCCAAGGCGTTCCCGCCAGCGCGACTCGACCCGGCGGCGGGAGATGAAGCGGTTGAGCTGCCGCCGGCCGATCGTGTACAGCCAGGCCGTGGCCGCCCCCGGGCCGGGATTGCGGAACCGCGTGCGCGCGGCAAAGGCCTGGGCGAAGGTCTCGGCGGTGAGGTCGGCGGCCACCTGCGCGTCGTAGGTGCGCCGCCCGAAGAAGGCGAGCAGCCCGGCTGCGTGGCGGTCGTAGAAGACGACGAACTTCTCCGGGCATGCGCGCGATCCCTCCAGGAGCTCCTCGTCGCTGGGCGACGAGAGGCTCGCGGCTGTGCGACCCTTCTGCGGGCTTCTGTCCAGTAAGTGCGCGACGCTCATCGGCTGTGACAGCCTCCGCGGCGGTTTGTCCCGGCTTCACGACAAACATCGGCGCGCGGCGCGCGGCGCTGTAGCCGTGGCGGTCGAACGCGCGCGGAGGTCGGGGCGAGGGACTTCGGTTGCCGCCGGCCTGCCGAAGGCGGTGCGGTGCTACTTGGCGGCCTGCAGCTGCTTGAGCGTGGCTGACAGCGCCTTGATCTGCTTGCCGTAGCCGGCGAAGTCGCCGGACTGGAGCGCCGTCTGGGCCGCCTGGAACTGGCGGTTGGCCTGGGCGATGAGGCTCTTCACGCGCGCGGAGACGGGCCCGGTCGGGGTCGTCGGCGTCGTGGGCGTGGTCTGCGCCCCCGGCGTGCCGCTGGCCGCCGCCGGCGGGGCGCTGCCGAAGATCTGCGCGAGCGCGGCGGCCAGCGTGGGCTGCATGGCCACGACCTGCTGCCCGCCGATGAGCGTGACGCCCGCCGAGGTGCTCGCCCGGTAGAAGACGATCACGCGCTTGAGCTGCGGCAGGGCGGTCGTCGACGACTGCAGGTAGAGGGGCTGCACGTAGAGCAGCGAGCCCTCGATCGGCATGACCAGCAGGTTGCCGATGATCACGTGCGAGCCCTCCTGTCCCCACAGGGTGAGCTGCTGCGAGACGGTCGGATCCTGGTTCACGGCGGCTTCGACCTGGGTGGGGCCGTAGACGGTGGCGCCGTTGGGGAACGCGAAGCTCACGGCGTGGCCGTAGTTGGGCGCGTCGGACTGCGCCGCGAGCCAGCCGATCATGTTCGGTCTCCCGTTGGGCACAAAGGGCAGGATCTGCACGAACTCGTCGCGGAGCTGGCCGGGCAGGCGCATGATCACGTAGTAGGGCTCCATCTGTCCGGTCGGTGCGGAGAGCGAGGTGCCGGTCGGGATGGCCCACTGGTTGTTCTTGCTGTAGAGCACGTCGGGCTGGATCACGTGGTAGGTCGTGAAGACCTCGGCCTGGACGTTGAAGAGGTCCTGCGGGTAGCGGATGTGGGCCAGCAGCACCTGCGGCATCTGGCTGATCGGCGTGAACATGCCGGGGAAGATCTGCTTGTAGGCGCGGATGAGGGGGTCGGTCGGGTCGGCCACGTAGAAGGTCATGTGGCCGGTGTAGGCGTCGATCAGGACCTTGACCGAGTTGCGGATGTAGTTGATGCCACCCAGCGGCTGCGAGTAGGGGTACTTGTCGGTCGTCGTGTAGGCGTCGGCGATCCAGTAGAGCTTGCCGCCCGCGATCACCATGTAGGGGTTGTGATCGAGGGTGAGGAACGGCGCGGCAGTGTGCAGCCGGGCGACGATGTTGTTGCGCAGGATGATCCGGCTGCCCGGCTCGATCGAGTTGCTCGTGAAGAACCGGATCGTGCCGAAGCGCACCGAGAAGGCGAGGCGGTTGAAGAACGAGTTGATCGGGATTCCGCCGCCGCCGCCGTAGTGCGTGTAGACGTCGCCGCTCGTGCCGCCCGGGTAGTCGAACTCGGGGGTCTTGGTGTCGACCAGGGTGTAGTTGGTGCCCACGAGGCCGTAGTAGATGCGCGGCTGCGTGATCTGGAGGTCGGGGGCGGTCGAGGTCGGCGGCACGTCCTGCACGAGGAAGTCGGGCGAGCCGTCGGAGGTCACCTGGTTGACCGCGGAGACCACGACGCCGAAGCCGTGCGTGTACACCAGGTGCTGGTTGACCCAGGTCTGCGACTGCGCCGGCAGGCTCGCGATGTTCAGCTCGCGCGGGGCGAGCATGGTCTGGCGGTAGACGCCGTTGACGTCGTAGCGGTCGACGCCGACCGTGGTGAAATCGTAGTACTGGCGCAGCCTCTGGAGCTGGTCGTAGCTGTTGATCAGCGTGCGCGGGTCCCACAGGCGGATGTTGCGGATGGTGGCGCTGTTCAGCACGAGCTTGGCGGTGTTCAGGTCGCCGGTCAGCGGATACTGGGTCTGACTGATCTTGTTGAGCCCGTAGGCCGCTCGGGTGGCGGCGATGTTGTAGGCGATGTAGGGGCTCTCCTTGGCCTGCTGGTTGGGGCTCACGACGAGCGTCTGCACGAGCGCCGGGAAGATCACCCGAATGACGATCGCGGCGGCGACCCAGGCCCCGATGCCGTACAGCGGCCAGCGCCAGCGCCGCCGCCAGAAGCCGTTGGCGATGAGCAGCGCACCGAGGACCCAGCCGACGACCATCATGATGCGCATGCCGGGCAGCCCCGCGTGGATGTCGGTGTAGCCGGCGCCGGCGACGACGCCGCCGGTCGAGAGCAGCAGGTCCCACGCCTTGAAGATGTAGCCCGCGCCGGCCAGCACGAAGAT
>DATIYD010000290.1:0-6970 GCA_035517975.1 Thermoleophilia bacterium
CCGCTCGCCTACGTGCACGGCGATTTCTGGTCGCTCGGCGAGAAGGTGGGCAGCTACGGCTTCACGCTCAAGGAGTCGCAGGGAGAGGCCAAGGGGTGAGCACCTACTCGATCACCACGCCGATCTACTACGTCAACGCCGAACCGCATCTCGGGCACGCCTACACCACGATCGCCGCCGACATCATGGCGCGTCATCACCGGCGCCTCGGCGACGACGTCTTCTTCCTCACGGGCACCGACGAGCACGGCAACAAGGTCGCCCAGGCCGCCGAGGAGCGCGGCCTGACGCCGCGCGAGCACGTCGACGGCCTGGCCCCCCGGTTCCGCGAGATGACCGGCAGCGTGAACGCCAGCAACGACTTCTTCATCCGCACGACCGACCCCGAGCACGAGGCCTACGTGCAACGCTTCGTCGAGCGCCTGCGGGCCGCCGGCGACATCGAGAAGCGCACCTACGGCGGCCTCTACTGCACCGCCTGCGAAGGCTTCTACAACGAGCACGACCTGGTCGACGGCAAGTGCCCGGTCCACGGCACAGAACCGGTCTGGCTCGAAGAAGAGAACTACTTCTTCTTGCTGTCGCGCTATCAGGAGCGGCTGCGCCAGCACTACCTCGAACATCCCGACTGGGTGCGGCCGCGCTCGCGCTACAACGAGGCGCTCTCGTTCATCGAGGGCGGCCTCGACGACATCTCGATCAGCCGCAAGTCGATCACCTGGGGCATCCCTGTGCCGTGGGACCCCGAGCAGGTGATCTACGTCTGGGTCGACGCGCTCATCAACTACGTCTCGGCGCTCACCTACGCCCAGCCGGGCGCCGACCTGGAGAGCCGCTACTGGCCGGCCGACATCCATCTGCTGGCCAAGGACATCCTCAAGTTCCACGCCGTCATCTGGCCGGCCCTGCTGTGGAGCGCCGGCTACGAGGCGCCGCGCTCCGAGTTCATCCACGGCTACCTGCTGATGGGCGGCGAGAAGATGAGCAAGACGCGAGGCAACGTGCTCGACCCCTTCGCCGTGATCGAGCAGCGGGGCGTCGACCCCCTGCGCTTCTACCTGTTCCGTGAGGTGACCTTCGGCCAGGACGGCGTGATCAGTCTCGAGGGCTTCGAGCAGCGCTACAACAGCGAGCTCGCCAACGAGCTCGGCAACCTCGTGAGCCGCGTCGTGTCGATGATCGGCAAGTACCGCAGCGGCCGTCTTCCCGGGGCGACCGACATCGACGGCGGAGCGCTGGCCCGCGAGGGCGAGGCGATGGTCGCGGCGGCGGGTGGCCAGTTCAGCGCCGTCGAGATCACGGCGGCGCTCGAGACGGT
Source organism: Thermoleophilia bacterium (assembly GCA_035517975.1). Classification (GTDB taxonomy): domain Bacteria; phylum Actinomycetota; class Thermoleophilia; order UBA2241; family UBA2241; genus Bog-752. The sequence goes on from DATIYD010000290.1 coordinate 1,319, forward strand.
CTGGGAGTTCGTGCGGCGGCTCAACCGCTACGTCGAAGAAGAGGCGCCCTGGAAGCTCGCCAAAGACACAGACCAGGCCGAGCGCCTCGACGGCGTCCTTCACGGTCTGGCGGCCGGCCTGCGCCTCGTCGCGCTCACCCTGCATCCGGTGATCCCCGACACGGCGATCGAGATCCTGCGCCGTCTCGGTCAGCCTCATGAGCCGGCCGACCTGTTGCTCGCCGAGGCGCGTTTCGATCGTCTCGTCGCGGCCGACGTCGTGGCCGCGCCGTCTCTGTTCCCGCGCATCGACGTCGAGGCCTAGGGGGTCGCCGGCGTGGTCTGCCCGGCGCGACGGCCGTAAACGGAGTCGCTCGTGGGACTGATCGACACCCACTGCCACCTCGACATGCTGAAGGGCACGCCCGACGAGGCCGTCACCGAGGCCCGCGCCGCCGGCGTCGAGACGGTGGTCGCGGTCGGCACCGATCTGCGCTCATCGCGCTCGGCGGCGGCGCTCGCCGCCCGCGTCGACGGTGTCTACGCCGCGGTGGGTGTGCACCCGCACGACGCCGTCGGTTTCGACGGCGTCGTGCGCACCGGCCTCGAGCGGCTTCTCGCCCAGCCGCGCGTCGTGGCCGTCGGCGAGTGCGGGCTCGACTTCTACCGCGACCTCGCGCCGCGCGACGTGCAGCGCGCCGTGTTCGTCCAACAGCTCACCCTGGCGCGCAGGGTCGGCAAGCCGATCTGCGTCCACAGCCGCGAGGCGGGCGGCGAGACCTTCGCCCTGCTCACCGAGCACGCCGGCGACCTGCGCGTCATCCTCCACTGCTTCTCGACGCCGGAGTACGTCGAGCTCTGCAACGAGCGCGGCTACTTCGTCTCGTTCGCCGGGAACCTGACCTACAAGAACTCGGACGACCTGCGCCGCGCCGCACTGGCCGTGCGCGACGACCTGCTCCTGGTCGAGACCGACGCCCCCTTCCTGGCCCCCATGCCGCGCCGCGGGCACACCAACCGACCGGCCTACGTGGCGCTCACCGCGCAGTTCCTGGCCCGCCTGCGAGGCTGGACCGACGACGAGGTCGCCGCCGTCACGAGCGCCAATGCCCGGCGTGCCTTCGCCCTCGACGGGCCGTCCGCGCCGGCCGCGCCGACGGCGCCGACGGCGCCGCCCTCGTGAGCGCCGCTCACGCGCGACCGCCGGCCAGGCGGCGCTACGGCCAGCACCACCTCGTCGACCGGGGCACCCTCGAAGCGATCCTCGCCATGGCTCGCGTGGGGCCCGACGACGTCGTGCTCGAGGTCGGCGCCGGCGACGGCCTGCTCACGTCGCGCCTCGCCGAGCAGGCGCGTTTCGTGCACGCCTTCGAGATCGACCGGCGCTTCGCCGCCGCGCTCGGCGAGCGCTTCGCCGGGCGCGACGATCTGCGCCTGTATGTGGCCGACGGCCTGCGCTACCGCCTGGGCGATCTCGACCCGGCGCCCACCGCCATCGTGGCCAACCTCGCCTACAACATCGCGGTGCCGCTCATCATGCGCACGATCGAGGCGTTGCCGGGCGTGCGTCGCTGGGCCGTCATGCTCCAGCGCGAGCTCGCGGAGCGGCTCTTCGCGGCGCCGCGCACCAAGGCCTACTCGGCCGTGTCGGTCATGGTCCAGCTCTCCTGCGCGCTCGAGGCTCAGCGCCCCGTGGGCCGCACGGTCTTCTCACCGCAGCCGCGCGTCGATTCCGCCTTCGTCACCTTCACGCGCACCGTCCCGGGGCAGGCGCATGGCGATGCGGAGACGATCGCCAAGCTCGTGCGGACGTCGTTCGGCCAGCGGCGCAAGCAGCTCGTGAACTCGCTGGCCGGGGCCACGCTTCCCGGCTCCGAGCCGCTCACCAGGTCTCAGGTACAGGACGCCCTGACGGCGCTCGGCCTGTCCGAGACGACCCGTCCCGAGGAGCTCGCGCCGCCCGTCTTCGTGGCGCTCGCCCGGCAGCTCGGCTGGCTGGGGGCGTCGTGACGGGCGACGGCATCGCCGTGCCGGCGCCGGACGCGGCGATGCCGGCCCCCGACGCGCTCGTCGAGGTCGCGGCGCCGGCCAAGATCAACCTCGCCCTGCTGGTCGGCCCCGTGCGTTCCGACGGCTTCCACGAGATCTTCTCGCCGATGCTGCCGGTCTCGCTCGCCGACCTCGTGAGGGCGAGGCCGGCGCCCGCGGGCGCCGGCCTCGCCCTCACCTGCGAGATCGCTTCCGGCGAGGACAACCTGGCCGCCAGGGTGGTGCGTGAGCTCGAGCGGCGACTCGAGCGCACGTTCGACGTGCGACTCGAGATCGTCAAGCGTGTGCCCGCGGCGGCGGGCCTGGGCGGCGGCAGCTCCGATGCCGCCGCCGCCCTCACCGCCGTCGAGCGCCTTTTTGGGCTCGAGCTGCCGGTGCGCCTGCGCTACGAGGTCGCGGGCGCGGTCGGTTCCGACGTGCCGTTCTTCCTGTGGCCCGGTCCGCAGCTCGCCATGGGCCGCGGCACCGTGCTCAAGGACATCGCCCTGCCCGAGCCGCTCCACGTCGTGATCGCCCTGCCGGGTCTCGCCCTGTCCACCGCCGACGTCTACCGTTGGCACGGCGCCGATGTCTCGCCGGCAGCCAGCCCGCAGGCCGAGCGGCGCGCCTTCGTCGCCCGCACGCAGACGCTGCGTGCGGCCCTGGGGGCGGCCCGGCGCCCGCGCGACCTGGCCGCGGTCGTCGGCAACGAGCTCGAGCCGCCGGTCGTCGCGCGTCACCCCGAGATCGCCGAGCTCATCGCGCGGCTGCGCGCCGCCGGCGCCTTCGCGGCCGCCATGAGCGGCAGCGGCTCGAGCGTCTTCGGCCTGTTCGCGAGCGCGGCGAGCGCGCAGCGCGCGCTCGCCGCGCTCGCCCCGACCACCGCCGTGTACGTGACCGACCTGCAGCCGACCGGCGGAGAGACCCCCAGCCTCAGGTGATACACTCCGCCTGGGGCAGCCCTTCGGCGCACCGGTGGGGCGTGGCCAAGTGGTAAGGCAACGGGTTTTGGTCCCGTGATCGGAGGTTCGAACCCTCCCGCCCCAGCCAGCATCGCGGCCATCCGCCGCCAGAGCCGACAAGCGTCCGGTGACACGAGAGGAAACGACCGCCATGTCCGCCGACAAGCCGACCCCCTCCTCGCGCGCGAGCCGTCCGCTGGCCGTGATCGTCATGGCCGCGGGGCTCGGGACGCGCATGAAGTCCGAGCTGCCCAAGGTGCTGCACCCCATCTGCGGCCGGCCGCTGCTGGCCTACGTGCTCGACGCGGCCGCCTCACTCGCGCCGGCCCGCGTGGTCGTGGTCACCGGCGCCGAGCACGACGAGGTCGAGGCCCTCCTGCCGCCGGGCGCCGAGCGCGTCGTGCAGGCCGAGCGCCTGGGCAGCGGCGACGCCGTGCGGGTCGGCATGGGGCCGCTCGCCGGCTTCGAGGGCGACGTCATGGTCTTAAACGGCGACGTGCCGCTGGCCGGCGGCGAGCTGCTCGCCGCCCTGCGCCGGCACCACGTCGACAACACCGCCAGGGCGACCATCACCACCGTGGTGCTCGCCGACCCGGCCCACTACGGGCGTGTGCTGCGCGACGGCAACGGCAACGTGACCGGCATCGTCGAGGCGCGCGACGCCTCGCCGGGCGAGCTCGCGGTGCGCGAGATCAACGTCGGCTTCTACGTGTTCGACGCCGCCGAGCTGCGCCGGTTCCTGCCCACGATGACCGCCGACAACGCCCAGGGCGAGTACTACCTGACCGAGCTCGTCCATCGTTTCCTGCACGAGGGCGATCGCGTGGCCGCCTTTCTCACTGCCGACATCGAGGCCAGCATGGGCGTGAACTCGCGCGTCGAGCTGGCCGAGGTGACGGCCATCATGCGGGCCCGTATCCTCAAACGCCTCATGCTCGACGGCGTCACCATCGAAGATCCCTCGTCGACCTACGTCGACTGGGGGGTCGTGGTCGGGCGCGACACCGTCGTGCGCCCGCAGACGATGCTGAGCGGCGCCACCACGATCGGCGCCGGCTGCACGGTGGGCCCGGGCTGCTTGCTCTCCGACGTCGAGGTCGACGACGGCGCGACGATCGTCTCGTCGCACCTGGTCGGCTGCCGCGTCGGTCCCGGCTGCACCGTGGGGCCCTTCACGCACCTGCGGCCCGGCACCGAGCTGGCCGCGGGCGCCAAGGCCGGCAGCTACGTCGAGATCAAGGCGAGCAGGGTGGGCAGGGGCAGCAAGGTGCCGCACCTGAGCTACGTGGGCGACACCACGATCGGCGAGGACACCAACATCGGGGCCGGCACGATCACCGCCAACTACGACGGCGAGCACAAGTACCCGACGCGCATCGGCGACGACGTCAAGGTGGGCAGCGATACCGTGTTCGTGGCGCCCGTCACCATCGGCGACGGCGCCTACATCGGGGCCGGCTCGACGATCACCAAAGACGTTCCCGACGGCGCCCTGGGCGTAGCCCGCGGCCGCCAGGAGAACGTCGAGGGGTACGCGGCCCGCCGCCGCGCCCGGCGCCGCGACCGGGCCGAGGAGCCCTGACCCGGCACTGATGCCGGCGCCCACTCTGGTACAATCGTGGGCCGCAGGCCCGATCGTCACGAAGGGATCGCCGTGACCGACAAGATGTGTCATGTGGTGGGCACGACCCAGCGTCGCCTCATGCTGTTCGCCGGCCGCAGCCACCCCCAGCTCGGCGAGGCGATCGCCGCGCATCTCGGCATCTCGCTGGGTCCCATCCTGCTCAAGACCTTTGCCAACGGCGAGATCTACGCGCGCTACGAAGAGAGCATCCGCGACGCCGACGTCTTCCTGGTGCAGTCGCCGCAGGGCAGGCTCAACCAGCACGTCGTCGAGCTGCTCATCATGATCCAGGCGGCCAAGCTGGCCTCGGCCCACCGCGTCACGGCGGTGCTGCCCTACTTCCCCTACTCCCGCCAGGACAAGAAGAGCGCGGCTCGCGAGCCCATCGCGGCGCGCCTCATGGCCACGCTGCTCGAAGCGGCCGGCGCCGACCGCGTGTTGTCGATGGACTTGCACCAAGGTCAGGTGCAGGGTTTCTTCGAGATCCCCGTCGACCACATGACGGCGGTGCCCATGCTCGCCGACTACTTCAAGTACCGCGGCCTGGGCGACGCCGAGCTCGTCGCCGTCTCGGCCGACGCCGGCGGCGTCAAGCTGGCCAAGCGCTTCGCCAACCGCCTCGACGCCGACCTCGCCGTGCTCACCAAGATGCGCCCGGCTCACAACGTGGCCGAGACCATGCACTTCATCGGTGACGTCGACGGCAAGATCGCGATCGTGGTCGACGACATGATCGACACGGCCGGTTCGGTCGTGAACGCCATCGACACGCTGTACGAGCACGGCGCGAGCGAGGTCTACGTCACCGCGACCCACGGCATCTTCTCGGGACCGGCGCGCGAGCGCATCGCCGCCTCGCCGGTCAAGGAGATCGTGGTCACCGACACGCTGCCGGTCGTGCTGAACGTGACCGACACGAAGATCAAGGTCCTGTCCGTGGCGGGTATCCTCGCCGACACCATCAAGCGCGTGTTCGAAGGCGAATCGGTCAGCGAGCTGTTCGCCGGCGAGAACGCTCTGTTCTAGCAGGAGAGAAGATCACATGGATCGCGTCAAACT
>DATIYD010000291.1:0-3572 GCA_035517975.1 Thermoleophilia bacterium
GTCAGCTGCGCCTCGACCTGCCGGCGTAGCGCGCGGACGAGGCGCGACACGGCACCCGACCGAGCAAGGGAGGACCACTGAGCATGATGGTCATCATGCAGGAAGGTGCGACCGACGAGCAGATCGCGCACGTCGTCGCGCGCATCGAAGAGGTCGGCGCCAGCGCGCACGTCAGCCACGGTGAGCGTGTGGTCGTGATCGGCGCGATCGGCGATCGCGAAGAGCTCGCCGGGGTGCCGCTCGAAGCCTGTCCAGGGGTCGACAGGGTCGTCGCCATCCTCAAGCCGTACAAGCTGGTCGGCCGCGAGTTCCACCCGCACGACACCGTCGTCGAGGTGCGTGGCAAGAAGATCGGCGGCGGGCACTTCGCCACGATCGCCGGGCCCTGCACGGTCGAGACCGAGGAACAGGTCATGGCGGCGGCGCGCGCCGTCGCGGCCGCCGGCGGTTCCATGCTGCGGGGCGGGGCGTTCAAGCCGCGGTCGTCGCCCTACGCCTTCCAGGGCCTGGGCCTCGAGGGCCTGAAGATCCTGGCCGAGGCGCGCGACGAGACAGGCCTGCCGATCGTGACCGAGCTCATGGACCCGCGCGACCTCGACGACCTCCTCGCCTACGCCGACGTCGTCCAGATCGGGGCGCGCAACATGCAGAACTTCCAGCTGCTCTCCGAAGTGGGCCGTTGCCGCACTCCCGTGCTGCTCAAGCGCGGTCTCGCGGCCACGATCGAGGAATGGCTCATGGCCGCCGAGTACATCGTCAAAGAGGGCAATCGCGCCGTCATCCTCTGTGAGCGCGGCATCCGCACCTTCGAGACGGCCACGCGCAACACGCTCGACCTGAGCGCCGTGCCGGTGGTGCGTCTGACGAGTCACCTGCCCGTCGTGGTCGACCCGAGCCACGCGACCGGGCGGCCCGATCTCGTCCTGCCGCTCTCGCTGGCCGCGGTCGCGGCCGGCGCCGACGGCGTGCTGGTGGAGACCCACCCGAACCCCGAGCACGCGCTCTGCGACGGCCCCCAATCGCTGTCGCCGTCGGCCTTCGCCGAGTTCGCCGCGCGCGTCGGCGAGCTCGTGCGCTGGACCGGCAAGACAGTCTCCTAGAGGCCCCGTGAGCTCGCTGTCCCAGGCAGACCGCAGCGTCGCCGTCATCGGCGTGGGCCTCATGGGCGGCTCCCTCGGGCTCGCCGCGCGCGAGCTCGCCGGTGTGCGCCGGGTGATCGGCTACAGCCGCAGCCCCGAGACCATCGCCGCGGCCCTTGACCGTGGCGCCATCACTGAGGCGGCGCAAAGCCTCGAAGAGGCGGCCTGCGCCGCCGATCTCGTCTTCGTCTGCACGCCGGTACGGCTCGTCGTGTCGCACGTGCGCCGCGCCCACGCGGTGGCGCGGCCCGACGCCGTCGTGAGCGACGTGGGCAGCACAAAGGCGATGCTGATGGACGCCCTCACGCCCGACGAGCAGGGTCGCTGCGTGGGCGGCCATCCGCTCTGCGGCTCCGAGACGGCCGGCGTGCGCAACGCGCGAGCCTCGCTGTACGAGGGCGCCACCTACTTCCTCACCCCGGGGGCGCACGTACGCCCGGCGGCCTTTCAGAGCCTCTACGACTTCCTTCTGCAGATCGGCGCGCGGCCGGTCGCCGTGGAGCCCCACGAGCACGACCGCGTGCTCGCCGTCGTCAGCCACCTGCCGCACGTGCTCGCGAACGTGCTGATGATCCAGGCCGGCGAGCAGGTCGGCACCCGCGACCCGCTGTTGTGCGCCGGACCCAGCTTCCGCGACATGACCCGCATCGCGGGCAGCAACGCTCGCGTCTGGGCCGACATCTTCCTCGAGAACCGCGAGGCGCTGCTGACCTCGCTCTCGGCCTACCGCTCGGGCCTCGACGAGATGACGCGGGCGCTCGAGGGGGGCGACGAGGGGCGCCTCACGGCACTCGTCGGCCGCGCTGCCCGCCAGCGCGAGCGCATGCTGGCCGTCGAGAGCCTGCAGGCCGAGCAGCTCTTCCGCGTCATGGTGAAGATCGCCGACAAGCCCGGAGAGCTGCGGCGCATCATGGTCGCCCTGGGCGACGCCGCCATCAACATCGAGGACCTCGCCATGCACCACATGAGCGCCGAGCTCGGCGGCGAGCTCACGATCTACGTGCTGGGCGGCGCCGTATGCGAGCGCGCGGCCGAGCTGCTCGGCCTGCTCGGCTATCAGGTGACGACCGGGCGGGTCGTCGAATGAGCGCGCGGATGCGCAAGGACGAGCGTGCCCCGGCTCCCGCGTCGGCCACGGCCGGCCGTGATGTCGTGAGCTTTCACCCCAGCGGCCCGCTGCGCGGGAGCGTGCGCGTGCCCGGGGATAAGTCGATCACGCAGCGCGCCCTGCTGATCGGAGCCGTCTGCGACGGTCCGGTCGAGATCGTCGAGCCGGCCTGGGGCGGCGATCCGCTGGCGACGGCGGGCATGGTCCAGGCGCTCGGTGTGGCGGTCGACGGCCTCGCGGGGCGCGAGTCCCGGGCGCACGTGCACGGCGTCGGGTTGCACGGCCTGCGCGCGCCCGGCGGCCCGCTCGACGCGCGCAACTCGGGCACCGGCATGCGGCTGCTCGCCGGGCTGCTCGCCGGTCAGCGCGGCCGCTTCGTGGTCGACGGCGACGAGTCTCTGCGGCGGCGTCCGATGGATCGCATCGTGGCGCCCCTGCGCGCCATGGGTGCCCGCATAACGGCCCGCGAGGGCAGGTACGCGCCGCTCACGATCGAGGGCGAGCCGCTGCGCGCCGCGCGTCACGAGCTGCCGGTCGCGAGCGCCCAGGTGAAGTCGTGCCTGCTGCTGGCCGGTCTGCTGGCCGAGGGCGAGACGGTCATCGTCGAGCCGGCTGCCAGCCGCGACCACACAGAGCGTCTGCTGGCGGCGGCCGGGGCGGCCGTCACGCGTCGCGGTGGCGAGATCGCCGTGCGCGGTGCCGAGCGTCTTACGCTCGATCGTGTCGTCGTGCCCGGCGACCTGTCGTCGGCTGCCTTTCTGGTGGCCGCGGCGCTGCTCGTGCCCGGCTCACACCTGCGCATCGAGAACGTGGGGCTGAACCCGACGAGGCTCGGCTTCTGCGAGGCGGCCCGCCGCATGGGCGGCCGCGTCGTCTGGAACGCGACCGCCGGCGAGGGCGGCGAGCCGCGCGGTGAGATCGAGGTGCGCGCCTCGGCCTTGCACGGCACGACGATCGCCGGCTCCCACGTGCCCGCGCTGATCGACGAGGTGACCCTGGTCGCCCTGCTGGCCTGCCACGCCGAGGGCACGACCACGATCGAGGGCGTGAGCGAGTTGCGCGCCAAGGAGAGCGACCGTCTGGCGGCCATCGTCGAGATCGTCGCCGCCCTGGGCGGCATGGCCGAGAGCCGCGGAGACGCCCTGATCGTCGCCGGCCGGCCGCTGCGCGGCGGCGCGCTGTCCAGCCGCGGCGACCACCGCCTCGCGCTGCTGGGCGCGGTGGCCGGGCTGGTCTGTCCAGAAGGTGTGTCGGTGAGCGGCTTCGCGGTCGCCGACGTCTCGTTCCCGGGCTTCGCCGGGCTCCTCTCGGAGGTGATCGGCCGA
>DATIYD010000292.1:0-2990 GCA_035517975.1 Thermoleophilia bacterium
CGGCTCATGCGCTTCGAGCTGATCGACACGTCGCTGTCGATGGGTATGGGCTGGCTCGTCAATTCCTCGATGATCCTGGTGGCCGCCGCTGTCTTCTACTCGCACGGCGTCACGGTCTCGAGCATCCAGCAGGCGTCGGCCACCCTCAAGCCGCTGGTCGGACCGGCCTCGCAGCTGCTCTTCGGGCTCGCCCTGCTGGTCGCCGGCCTGTCGTCGTCGATCACCTCGTCGCTGGCGACGGCGAACGTCGTGACCGGCTACCTGGGCAGGCCCGAGGACCCCCACAGCCGACTCTACCGCTACGGCATGCTCGTCATGGCGGCGCCGGCCGTCCTGCTCATCATGATCGGGCTCAACGCCTACCGGGCCCTGATCCTGAGCCAGGTGGTGCTCAGCCTGCAGCTTCCGCTGACGATCATCCCCCTGCTCGTGCTCACGCGCCGCGCCAGCGTCATGGGCGAGATGCGCTCAGGCAACCGCACCATGGTGTTGGGGTGGCTGCTAGCGGCTATCATCATCGGGTTGAACGTGTTTCTGCTGTACCAGACCTTCTTTCCGAAAGGTCTCTGATGACGCTCTTCGGACGTATCCTCGTGACCCTCGACGGCACGCCGGTCGACGACGCCGTGACCGAGCACGTCGTCGCTCTGGCCGAGGCCTTCCACTCCGAGGTCATCCTGCTGCGCGTCGCCCACTTCCATACGCGCGACACCATGACCCACGAGGTCGAAGACGCTCAGGCGGTGCTCGACCGGGCGGCCCCGCGCTTTGCGGGCCGGTCCTTTCCGGTGCGCACGGTCGTGGGGCGCGGTGAGCCGGTCGACGACACGGTCGAGCAGGCCGAAGCGCTCGGCTGCGACCTGATCGCCATCGGCACGCACGGCCACGGCACGCTCAAACGCGCCGTGCTGGGCAGCTTCGCCGAGAAGGTGCGTCACGCCACCGACGTGCCGCTGCTGCTCGTCAAGGCGCGGGCTGTCGAGGCCGCCGTCGATCGGCGCGCGGCCGGCGAGGGCCCAGCGAGCGAGAGCGGGCCCGGTGAGGGGAACGACGACGTGCCCGGCGACGACGAGGTCGAGCGGGCGTGACGCGGGCCGGCCCCGACGACGCCGAGTCGCGCCGCCTGGTGCTGTTCGACGTCGACTGCACGCTGATCGACGCCCACGGCGCCGGCGGGCGGGCCATGTTCCGCGCCATGGACGAGCTCTACGGCGTGCGCGGCGAGCTCGACGGCTACAGCTTCCACGGACGCACCGACCCGGCCATCATCGTCGATCTGGCGACGCGCTGGGGCGCCCCCGAGGACCTCGTGCGCGAGCGTCTGCCAGCGTGTCTCGAGCGCTACGTCGAGATCCTGCGCGTGGAGCTCAAGAGCGATGACGTCGAGGTGCTGCCCGGCGTGCGTGAGCTGGTCACGGCCCTGGCCATCGACCGCCGGGTGGTGCTCGGGGTGCTCACCGGCAACGTCGCCGGCGGACTGGCGCTCAAGCTCTCCCCGACGGGGCTCCTGCCACTCTTCAAGGTGGAGGCGAGCGGCTCCGATTCGGCCCTTCGTCCGGAGCTCCCCCGGGTCGCCGTCGAACGCGCCGCGCGGCTCACCGGTCACGACTTCGCCGGCAAGGAGATCGTCGTGATCGGCGACACGCCGGCCGACATCCTCTGCGGCGCCGAGCTCGGCGTCCGCACGATCGCCGTCGCCACCGGCCGTCACACGCTCGCCGACCTTGCGCTCTACGCGCCCGACTCTCTGTTCGCCGACCTCGGCGATTGGCGGGCAGTCATGAGCGCCGTTCTGGCCTGAAGCACGGGCACGCCGCATCGCGTGCGCGCGGACGCGCCGCGCTTTCCGGGCGGGGCGAAGCGGTCAGGCCGCGCGATCGCCGACCATGTCCTGCGCCTTGCGCAGGAGCTCGCCGCAAACGTACCGTCGCGCCGTGCGATCGGCGATCCGGCGAGCGTTGTCGAGCCGGCCGCATTGCCGCCCTTCGCAGGCGACGGTGTCGGCAAGGGGCGAGGTCTCGACGAACTCGACGAGGTGGATGGGCCCGGCGACCTCGGGGCCGTCGACCTGCCGCAGGGTGAGCACGACCGCCGCACCCGCCCTTGCGACTCCGCGCCGCAGGCGCGAGACGACGGTCTCGACGGTAAGCCGAAAGCGCACGGAACCGAACTGCAGGAACGCCTCGCCGTCGTGCGCCGCCAGGTCGTCGAGCTCCGTGTCGCGGAGAAGTGTGCCGTTCTTGTGCCAGTGTCCCACAATCCCCCCTGTCAGACGCGGGCCGGTGCACAGCGCACAGTACACCATGCGAACGCCTGCCGTGCGCGCCGCCTCGTTGGTCGCGATCATCGCCCGCGGCGCACCTTCCTACTCGCCGCGGATACCAAGTGTGCCCGTGACTCACCTGATCCTCACCTCGGCCTCACGTTGTCCTAACGCCGGATTCCCAGACTACTCGGGTCCGCCCACGGCGCGACACGTGCGCATGGGGAGCCGGTCCGAGAAGGAGCCGATGGCCGACGATCGACGACACGGCGGCGCCGGCGAGATGCATCCATCCGATCCCACCCGGTCTCTCCTCGTTCGGCTGGACGGCTACTCGGTCATGGTCGAACGGATCCGGGCCGCCGAGGCGCACTACCTGAAGGTCGTGGCGGGGTCGCCCTCGCGGCGCGACGCCAAGGCAAAACGAGCCTACGAGACCGAGATCGCCAAGGCGCTGGATCGCCTGGCCGAGGCGGTCGTCGACCTGCAGGAGAGCCGGCAGGCGGTCCGCTCGCTGGCCGACGACGAGGGCATCTCCGAAGCGGCTCTTCGTGCGCTGGACGCATCATTCGACGCCGCCCACCGCGAGTACGCCGGCTACCTTGCGGCGCGGACCTACCAGCAGGTGCGTGCCGCCGCCAGCGATCGGGCGCTCCGCGAGCGTCACCCGACGTAGCGCGCATCAAGGGCCGCGGGACGACGGCGCGGGCCGCTCCTCCCGGGAGGA
>DATIYD010000293.1:0-2896 GCA_035517975.1 Thermoleophilia bacterium
CGCCGGACTGGTAGGCCGTGGCCGGCACCAGGGCCGCCGGGTAGACGACGCCCGAAGTGCCCACGGCGATGAGCGCGTCGCAGCGGGCCGCCAGGTCGAGCGCACGCTCGAGTGCCTCGCCGGGCAAGGCCTCGCCGAACCAGACGACGTCGGGGCGGATGAGATCGCCGCAGCGCGGGCAGCGAGGCGGAGCCTCGTCGCTGCCCGCGAGGTCGGCCAGGGCGAAGCCGCCGTGGCGCTCCCCCACGCACTTGAAGCGCAGGGCGCTGCCGTGCAGCTCGATCACGTCGCGCGAACCGGCGCGCTGGTGCAGCCCGTCGATGTTCTGGGTCACCACGGTGAGGGGCACGAGCCGCTCGAGCTCGGCGAGGGCCCGGTGGCCGGGGTTGGGACGGGCCGCCTCGATCCGCCCGAAACGGTCCATGTACCAGCGCCAGACGAAGGCGGGGTCGCGATCGTAGGCTTCGGCGGTGGCGAGCTGCATGGGGTCGTACTTGGCCCACAGGCCCTCGCCCGGGTCGCGAAACGTCGAGATGCCCGACTCCTTCGACACGCCGGCGCCGGAGTAGACCACGATGCGCGAAGCGCGCGCGAGGCGGGCGGCGGCTTCTTCGAGTGCCGCGGTCAGCCGCTTGTCGTCGCTTGTCGTCATGCCCTCAGGCGAGGGCCGCGACGATCGCCGCCCCGAGCTCGGCCGGCTTGGTGAACTGGGGCCAATGCCCGGTCGGCAGATCGACCAGCGTCGCGTCGCGCACCTTGGCGAGCTCGGCCAGATAGGGATGGTCCTTGGCCATCAGCTCGCGCAGCGTCGTCGATGAGTATTCGCAGGTGATCACCGTGATCGGCACATCGTAGCGGCGCGGGTCGTGCAGCACCTGATGGTCGCTCGCGACGGCCGCCGGCTCGGGGATCGCCACCGCCCGGAACCGCTCACGCAGCCGGTCGTCGAGGTCGGTCAGGTCTTCTTTGCCGAACACCGACCAGTCGGGCAGCGGCACCTCGCCGTCGACGACCGGTAACTGGTCGTTGATCACGCCGCCGTCGCCGAGCGGTAAGGAATCGACGTAGACGACGCGGGCCACGCTGTCGGGCCGCGCGTCGACCACGGCGTGCGCGATCGCCCCGCCGCCGCTGTGACCGACCAGCACCACCGGTCCGGGCGTCTCGTCGACGACCGCGACGACGGCGGCGACGTGATCGGCCAGGCCGACGCCGGCCCGGTCGTCGTCGAGCGACGCAAGCCCGGGCAGCGTGAGCGCGCGCACGCGGTGCCCCGCCGCCTCGAGCGCGGGGACGACCCGGTCCCACGAGGCGGCGTTCAACCAGAATCCCGGGATCAGAAGCACATCCATGGTCATTGATGCCGATAGTACCCGGTCACGGTCCGGCGGCAACCCCGTCGCGGAGGGCGGTGCGCACCGCCCGCCTGCCCGGTGGTGCCGGCGTGCGCGCCTCTGGGCGCGACCCCGGATTACCGCCCGCCCGGGTGACGTTCCGGCCGGCCCCTTGCGCGCCGGCGGCAACGCTGGTACCAAGGTCTCCTAGGAGGGAAGAACGTACGCGCACCCGAGAAGGGTGTGGGTGCGATGAAGGGGGCATATGGACCGTCGCGCAGGCGAGCCTGCAGAGGCTGCGCACGCGCTGCACGAGCTCGGCGCCGTCGTGGCGCCCGGCGAGCAGCTGCCCAGGCTGCCGGCCGCGCCGCGACGCCTGGCGAGCGCCCGTCGTAGTCTCACGGGGCTACGGTTTTCGGCGCTCCTGCGCCCCGTCGGTCCCCTGCCGCTCATCGTCGTCATCGCTCTCTGCCTGCCGGCCGCGCTCAGCGTCGTCGTCAGCCTCTCCCTCAACGTCGCCCACAGCCAGGCGGCGGCGAGCCCCAAGCTTGCCCAGGGCGCGCTCCACAGCTCGACCAACTGGGCCGGGTACGTGCTCTCCCACGGGCGCTTCACCCGGGTGAGCGCAAGCTGGGTCGAACCGGCCATCAAGCCCGGCACCCAGCCCACCGAGGTCGCCGCCCTGTGGGTGGGTCTCGACGGGCGCGGCACCAACAACCTCGAGCAGATCGGCACGCTGAGCGGCATGCTCGGCGGCAGCCCGGCCTACGAGGTCTGGTACGAGATCGTGCCGCAAGCCCCCGTCTACCTGACCATGGCCATCAAGCCGGGCGACTCGATCACCGCGAGCGTCACGACCAACGGCGCCGGCGACTTCACCCTGTTCATCAGGAACAACACGACGCACGTCGCCTTCTCTACCAACCAGCGCAGCCCCGGCGCCGAGCTCGTCACGGCCGAGGTCGTGGCCGAGGCGCCGGCCACCATCTCCGGACCCACGCCGCTACCCGACTTCGGCACGATCACCTTCACCGATGCCCGGGTCAACGGGCGGCCCATCGGCACCTACCACTGGGACCGTCTGAGCATGGCCTCCGACACACCGCAGGCCCTGACCTCGGCCCTCGCCCGCAATGCCGGCAGCTTCTCGGTGACCTGGAAGCACGAGTAGCCGCTCGGCGCTGCCGCGGGCCGAGCGTCGTCGCTCGACAACGGCTCTCCGGCCCGGCGATGGCCACGCGGTGTCCCTGTCTGCCGTGCCGGGAACAGTCTTGGCCATGACTCCTGCGCGTGCCACCCGCCATCCGGCTTCCGGCGCGCTCGACGGCAAGGCCCGACATGAGCGACGAGCATCCCGACCCCCGCTTCGGCGACGGCGAGGCCCGCAACGATAGCGGCGAACCCGGCTTCGCCGACGGCGAGGTCCGCAACAATAGCGGCGATCCCGGCTCCGCCGACGGCGAGGCCCGCCACGATGGCGGCGACCTCGGCTTCGATGAGCGGTCTGCCGCCGGGCCGTCGCCGCCCCCGCCTTCGCGCGCGCCGCTCTGGCCGGTGATCGT
>DATIYD010000294.1:0-10019 GCA_035517975.1 Thermoleophilia bacterium
CTGAAAAGGCGGCCCCGCCGGCCTCGTCCGTGCCTCTGCGACGCGTCCTACCTGATGATCAGCCGGCCGGCGCGCGCGGGTGTAGAGGTTGCCGGCGCGATCGGTGACGCGCACGCTGAAGCGGTACCGCCCCTTGGGCAGCTTCACCAGATGCCGGTAGCTCACGATGGCGTTGGTTTTGCGGTAGCCGACGGAGCGATAGCGGGCCACGATCCTGCCGTGGGCATTGCGCACCACGATCATGGTCACCCTGGCCGAGCCGCAACTCGGCTTGGCATCGTAGATACGGAAGCGCAGCCGTACGCGGTGCAGGCGACGGCCGGTCGAGCGAAGGGCCTTGGTCCACGGCCGTGACGTGTCGATGCGCACCACGCTGGCATAGGTGTCGCCCACGTTGCCGGCGTCGTCGACCGCCCTGCACTGGACGCTCGTGACGCCGCGTGCCGAGACCGTCACGGTGTCTCCCGCCGTCCACCAGGTCCCGCCGGTCGTCGACCACTCGATGCGCGCGATGCCCGACGCCGGGGCCGGATCGACTGCCCCGAAGCTCAGGGTCAGCGGCTTGTTGCGCCAGGCGACGCTGGCCCCCTCGACGGCGGCGGTCGGCCGGCGCGTGTCGATGCCGACGACGACGATGCGCGTCGGTTCGACCGTTCCGGCCAGGTCGATCGAACGGTAGCAGACCAGATGCGGCCCGTCGTTCGAGTGATCGGCCGGAGCGTCGATCACGAGGCTCGCCTGAGGCATCCAGGTGACGCCGTCGTCGATCGAGTACTCGGTGCGCTCAATGCCCGGGCCGGCCGGGTCTTCGTAGGCGTGGAAGCTGAGATGCGCCGCGGTGTCACGCCACATTCCGTTCAGGCCGAGGACGGCCGTCTGCGGCACGTAGGTGGGGGCGGCCGCGCCGATCCCCACGTTCACCGTCACGCTACGCACCGTCTCGACCTTCCCCGAGAGGTCGGTCGAGCGGTAGAGCACCGTGTGCGGCCCGTCGGTGCTGTGGTCGACCAGAGCCGGCAAATCGACCTGGGTGCCGCTGACCCAGGCACCGCCTCGACCTGATACTCGGTCTTGGCGAGGCCGCCGACCATCCCCGAGGCGAGGTCGGTAGGCAGGAACGCGACGGTCACGTCGCCGGTCGCGGCGTCGTGGTCGACGCTCACGTTGGTGACGGGCGGCGTGGTGTCGATGCCGACGGTGCAGGTGCCGTCGGTCTCGTTGCCCGCGTTGTCGACGGCCCGGTAGTCGCAGAGATGGGCTCCGTCGTTGCCGCCGTTCGTGGGCGCCGGCACCGTGAACTGGTCGCCGGCGGCATCGAGCCACGTGGCCGACCCGTCGAGCCGGTATTGCACGCTCGAGAGATGGGAGCCTCCCGAATCGGACGCATCGAGCGTGACGGTGACCGGCTGGTCGGTCCACTGCGTAGCACCGTCCGCGCTGCTCGTCACGACCGGCGCGGTCGTGTCGATGTTGACGTAGCGCGTCTCGTGCGGCGTCTCCTCGTTGCCGGCCGCGTCGACCGACCAGAACTCGAGCGTGTGGATCCCCTGGCCGTCGACGGCGATCGGCGCGCCGGTGAAGAGCGTCGGGGAGCCGCTGGGCGTGTCGAGGCGGTAGTAGGTCGTGCCGGCGTCGGGGCTGTCGTCGCTCATGGTGAGCGTGACGGCGACGCCCTGATCGACCCAGCCGGTGCCTGACGCCGCCTGCGTGTTGCTCGCCGTGGTGGTCGGAGCGACACCGTCGACGTAGAGGTCGGCCGAGTCCTGCGCGCTGCCGTAGGCCGTCGCGGTGACGGTCGCCGGCCCGCTCGTGCCTCCGGCCGTGAAGGTGGCGGTCGCCACGCCGTTGGCATCGGTGAACGCTGTCAGCGGGCTCACGCTGCCGCCGGTGGCCGCAAAGGTGATGAGCTCGCCGCTCACCGGGTTACCCGAGCCGTCGGTCGCAGTGGCGGTCACCGTCGTGGTGTGACCCGGCTTCAGGTCGAGAGCGCCCGCCTGAAGAACGACGTCGGCGGCGGAGGTGATGTCGGCGGCCGTCGTGGCCGTGTTGGAGACGAGCATGTACTTGTCCGCATCGGCGCCCGAAAGGGCCAGGCCCGAGACCGTGACGGTCTTGCCGACTCCCGGGCTGGCGGAGTCGAAGGTCGCCGTTGCGCCGGCCGTGTTGAGGCTGACGTCGTCGCTTCCCTGCACGCCGGTGAGCGAGCCGCCGGTGAGGGTCGCAGCCGTCGTGCCGTCATAGACCTTGTCGGCCGCGCTGACGTGCGCCGTCACGGGCTGAAACGAGCCGAAGTGGTCGACGTAGACGTACCCCCAGTGCCCGCCCTGACTGCAGCCCGCGGCCGTGACCTCGATGGAGACCTGGTCGCCCACCGCGAGCCCGGCGGCTCCGGGGGCGACGTCGATCACCTGCCAGTTGGTGTACTGGATCGCATCCGCGCTGTTCGGCACATCGTTCCAGATCGAGCCGTCGCCCGCGAAGATGAACTGTGAGTAGAGCGTCGTGCTCTTGGTGAGGTCCTTCACGGCGACGTAGACATAGGGCTGGTTGGTCGCCGGGTGGTTCGGGTTCTCGACGACGGCCGCCCAGCCGAACTCGACGTGGACCTTG
This sequence comes from Thermoleophilia bacterium, assembly GCA_035517975.1. Classification (GTDB taxonomy): domain Bacteria; phylum Actinomycetota; class Thermoleophilia; order UBA2241; family UBA2241; genus Bog-752. Next base: position 2,611 of record DATIYD010000294.1, read on the forward strand.
CCGTCGGACATCACGTCGGACGCGCCTACCGTCGTCGTCTGCGTGAGGCTGTTCCCGTTCCTGTTCGCGCCCGCGAAGTTTGACCACCGCGCAGTAGCTGCCGGAGAGCGGGTAGTGCAGCACACCACCGGTGTTGGCGTCGGTCTGGCTCATCTCGGTGGAGGGACCGAGCGCGCTCGTGTCGTTGACGCCTCCCGCGTTACGCTGGATATCGGCCGCGACGAACGGCGGCGAGCCCAGCAGCCCGGGGTTGTCGGGATAGGGGCGGTTGCCCATTCGTCGCGGGCGAAAGGAGTGGTCTCGAAACGGTGACAAGGCGGGAATCTCCCTGACGGCGGCCGCGTACCGACGGCCGGCGAGCGACACGGCGGATCACACGGTCTGCGACGAGAGGAGGCTGGATTGGCCACGAAGCGTCGTCCCACGGTCGAAGGGGCCGCGATGATCGGCTCGGAGCCGAAGCGCGACGCACAGCCTCCGAGCGCTCCCGGACCCGACCTGCTCGCCGTGCGACTCGGCCCGCTCGAGCCGCGCGGCGGCCATGCCTTCGCGCGGCTCGGAGCGACGCGTTCCGACCTGCCGATCATGGGCGAGATGCTGACGCGCGAGCGCGCCGTCGCGCGGCAATGGGCCGTCGACCGCGAAGCCGAGCCCGTCAGCAGCCGGCTCGCCGCCGACGGGCGCCGCCAGCTCCTCGTCGTGCCCGACTGGGCCGCGCTGGTCGCGGCCGCCGACGTCACCGCGGTCGGCTTCTTCGGCCAGCTGCGCCGCGGTGTCGACCACGCCATCCTGTTCGACCTCGAGGCCACGCTGGCCGACACCTTCGCAAGCTTCGCGACGCTCGGGCTGCTCAGCTACTACGACCTCGGCGCCGAGCACGGGCGCTTCGGCAACCTCGTGCTGTTCTCGCGGCCCGACGGACCCGAGCTCTGGCACACCAATCCGGCACACCGCGAGGCGGTCGCTATCGCCCCGGCGCACTACGAGTCGATCCGTCTTCACCGCGGCGTAGTGCCGGGACGGTTCACCGGCGCCGCGAAGCTCGTCGTCGAGCGCACGAGCTACCTCGACTTTCGCGGGCAGCGGCCCTGGCGAGCCGTGCGCGTCTATCAAGAGGAGAGCGGCGGTGACCGACAAGTACGAAAACACAAGTAGGACTGTGGAGATGGCGATGGCGCGGCGCGAGAACTACTTCCTCGACAAGGACGTTGCGGAACTCGACCTCGCTCGGGACCAGGGCGAACGCACCGAGCAGAGCCGCGTCATCAGCGCCCAGTTCGAGAAGGTCCTCGACGCGCTGCCCTTCTACGTGCTGCTGGTCGACACCGACCACAACATCCAGTTCGCCAACAACGCCTTTCGCAAGACCTACGGCGTCACCCTCGCCGAGCTCGAGGGCAAGTACTGCCCCAAGTTCGTCCACGGCATGGACCACAACTTCCCAGGGTGTCCGGTGGAGCAGGCGATCAGGGGTGGTCCGACCGAGAAGGAGTTCTACTCGAAAGAGCACGGCCGCTGGCTCATGACGTCGGCCTACCCGACCGGCGCGAGGACCAGGGAAGGGCTCGACCTCTACTTCTACACGACGCGCGACATCACCGCCGTGAAGGAGAACGAGGCGGCGCTCAGGGCGAGCGAGAACAAGTACCGCCGCCTCTTCGAGGAGATGGAGGACGTCATCTTCGTGATGTCGCCCGACGGCGTGCTGCAGGACATGAACCGCGCCGGCCTCGCGCTGCTGCAGATCCCCTCGCGCGACGACATGACCCGGGTCAACCTCTTCGACGATCTCAGCCTGATCGACTCGGAGTGGGGGCCGTTCATCGACGCTCTCAAGGCGCGCGGTCACGTGGTCGATCACGAGGTCTCGTTCAAGCGCGCCGACGGCACCATCGTCATCACGTCGATCAACGCGGCCATGGAGCAGGATGGTCCCGACGAGGGCCGCGTCATCCGCGGGATCATGCGCGACCTGACCCGCGACCGAGAGCTCGAGCAGCGCTCGATCGTCGACGAGATGACGACCCTCTACAACCACGCCTTCTTCCAGAGCTACCTGTTGAACCAGGTGCGCCACATCCGCGCGGGCCGCAGCACGGAGCTCTCGATGCTCTTCCTCGACATCGACGACTTCAAAGCCTACAACGACGCCTTCGGCCACCAGGCCGGCGACTACGTGCTGCGCAAGGTCGGGCAGGCCATCAAGACGGCCCTCAGGGGCGAAGACGTCGCGGCTCGTTACGGTGGCGAGGAGTTCACCGTCATCCTCAACTGTGACTACGCATCGGCCCTCGACATCGGCGAGCGCGTCAGGTCGACCGTCGAGGATCTCTGCTCGGCCTTTGCCGACGACCGCATCAAGCGCAGCGTGACCGCCTCGGTCGGCGTCGCCACCCTGGGCCGCGACGCCGACCTCGCCGAGAAGCTCGTCGCGATCGCCGACGAGCGCATGTACGAAGCCAAGAAGCGCGGCAAGAACCAGGTCTTCGCCGGCTAAGCCGGCAGCCCCGATGGGGCGTTCGCTCCGCGCCTCAGGCGGCCCGCACGCCCAGCCCGCTCTGCAGGTCCTGGACTGCGCTCGGTCAGGCCGCCCGCTGACCGGCCCCCCGCGCCGGCTGGATGTTCTGGTTGACGTGGAAGACGTTGTCGGGGTCGTAGGTCTTCTTGACCGCGGCCAGGCGCGGGTAGTTGTCGCGATAGGTGGCCCGCACGCGCTCCTGACCTTCGTCCATCATGAAGTTCACGTAGCCGCCGCCCGCCGTGTAGGGGTGCGTCGCCTCCCAGTAGTCGACCGTCCAGCGCTTGATCAGCTCGGCGTTGCCCGGTTCGGGGTCGACGGCGAAGATCACCTCGGCCCATTTGGCGTCCCGGTAGGCCCACGGCGTGTCGGTCTTGCCCGGATCTGAGGCGGCGCCGTCGATCGGGTAGAGGTGCATCGTCGACTGCCAGGTCGGCAGCTTGGCGGCGTGCTCGACGTGAGCCGTGATCGCCTCGTCGCTCAGCTCGTTGTAGAAGTCGGCCCGCCAGTACTGCTGCTGGCCGCGCGGGTAGAGCACGTCGAAGGCGCTGTTCCAGGCCGGAAACGGCAACGGCATGACGCCGTCGAGCACTGCGGGCTTGAAGTCGCGCACCGGCTTCAGGGCGCGCTCGGCGCTCTCCGGCGAACCGTTGTAGGTCCACACGATGCCGCACATCTTCTTGAGATACAGCTCCTCCGGGAACGGCGGGCCCGGCGGCACGGTCAGAAAGGCGAAGAACCCGCCCAGCTCGCGCGGCGCCCCGGGGCCGAACTCGCGGTAGAACCGCATCACCTCGGCCGCGTCGTCGAGCTGCCAGAGGATCGGTCCCGCCACCACCGTGCTGACGGGCTGAGCCCGGAAGGTGAAACTCGTCACCACGCCGAAGTTGCCGCCGCCGCCGCGCACCGCCCAGAACAGGTCCTCGTTGTGGGTCGCGTCGGCTCGCACGAAGCTGCCGTCGGCCAGCACGACGTCGACCCCGAGCAGGTTGTCGATCGTCAGCCCGAGCCCGCGCGTGAGGTGGCCGATGCCGCCGCCCAAGGTCAGGCCGCCGATACCGGTGGTCGAGATGATGCCGCCCGGCACGGCCAGGCCGAAGGCGTGCGTGGCGTGATCGAGGTCGCCCAGGGTGGCGCCACCCTCGACCTGCACCGTGCGCTCGGCGGGGTCGACCCGCACTCCGCGCATGGCCCCGAGGTCGATGACGAGACCGTCGTCGACGGTGCCGAGACCGGCGCCGTTGTGGCCGCCGCCGCGCACCGCGACGGCGAGGTCGTTATCGCGCGCGAACCTGACCGCGGCGATCACGTCGGCCACGTCGGCGCAGCGCACCACGAGCGCCGGATGTTTGTCGATCATGCCGTTGTAGACGGCCCGTGCGTCGTCGTAGCCGGCGTCGTCGGGTCCGATCACCGAACCTCGGATGGCCATCGTGAGGCCTTCCGTCGCTTGTTTGGAAACCGTCGCCATCACTACTCCCTCCGGTCGTCACTCTCACTCGCGCGAACGTCGAGTCCCGCGAACGCCCACTGCGTCGCGGACGTTCCCAAGACATTCCCCGCGCGTCGCGTTCGCGCGGCGTTTAGGCGCGGCGCGAGGCCCCGGCCTGAGGACCGCCTCAGCGGTCGGCCGTGAGCTCCGCGGACCGCCGGACCGCCGCGACTCAGGCGTATGATCGGGCGGCTCATGACGTTCAGAGACGGAACAGAGACGGACCTCCTGGCGGCGGCCTCGTGGATCGCCGACCGGCGCGACTGCGAGCTCTGGGCCGGCGCGGGCGTGCCTTGGCCGATCGACGCGGCGTCGCTGCCGGGTCAGGTCGACATGAAGGCCGCCGTCTGCCTGTCGCTGGTCGACGGGTCCGTGCTCATGGCGTTCGGTCAGCGTCTGCACCGGAGCTCCGGGCGGGCCCATCTCACCCGTGTGATCGTGCGGCCCGATGCCCGCCGCCGGGGCCTGGGCCGTGTCCTGGTCGGCGAGCTCCTTGCCCGCGCCCGTACTGCCGGCTACCTGCGGGCCAGCCTGAACGTCAACGAAGACAATCCCGCGGCCCTGGCGCTGTATCAGGCCCTGGGCTTCCGCGACGTCCAACGGCCGGTCGGTGACCCGCCGTCCCCGCGGTGCCGGTACATGGAGCTCGCCCTCTCGCCCGACGCCCCGCACGACGACGAGGACTACCTCCGCCACGTGACCATCGGCGAGGTCGAGCGGCCGGCCATCGTCGTCGTCGACTACGACCCCGCCTGGCCGGTCCGGTTCGCGGCCCACGAGACGGCGATCCGTCATGCCCTCGGCGACCGCGCGAGACAGCTCGAGCACGTCGGCTCGACGGCCGTGCCGGGCCTCGCCGCCAAACCCATCATCGACGTGCTGCTCGTGGTCGACGACTCGGCCGACGAGGGCTCGTACCTGCCCGCCCTCGAGGCGGCGGGCTATGAGCTGCGCATCAGGGAGCCCGACTTTCACGAGCACCGCATGCTGCGCACACCCGCGAGAGACATGCACCTCCACGTGCTGTCCACCGGTTCGCCCGAGATCGAGCGGTATCTGCTGCTGCGCGACCGCCTGCGCGGCGACGAGGCCGACCGCGCCCTCTACGAGCGGACCAAGCGCGAGCTGGCATCGCGCTCCTGGCCGACCATGCAGCACTACGCCGAGGCGAAAGGCGCCGTGATCGAGGAGATCATCGCGCGGGCGCGCGCCGGCTGACGACGGCTACGAACGACGGCCCCGTGGGCCCGAACCACCGGCACCGCGACGAACGGCCGTTGCCCAGGCGGACCACTGCCTCCGCCACAGGCCGTCGCCGCCGCACACGTAGGAGAGCCGGCCCGCGCGGGGAATGATTGTTCGCGCGCCGCGGAGAGAGGCCGAGACGATCGGTCGCCGCGCCGCCCGTTGTCTTGCACCCGGCCCTCGAAAGCGAGGTCAGCAGCCATGTGGCGCACGCGCACCGCCGCCCTGATCGCGGCCTGTCTTGTCTTCGTCGCCGTCCTTGTCGTCGTCGCCGCCGCCTGCGGCTCGAGCACCCCGCCGGCACCGACGCCGACAAGCTCGGCCACGAGCGCTCCGGCCTCGCCAAGCCCGCCGGCGAGCCCGAGCGCGCCGGCGACGCCGGCCCAGCCGACCGGCAGCGCAGCCCCGACCGGCTTCAGGGCGGCCTCGGTCACCTTCGTCTCGAGCGACCAGGCGTTCGTGCTGGGCACCGCGCCCGGTGCCGGCACCGTGCTGCTGCGCAGCCTGGACCGCGGCCAGAGCTGGGTCAGGCTCGCGGCCCCCAACGTCACCCTCGGCCGGCCGGGTTCGAGCGGCCCCCACGTCTGGGGCGTGCGCTTCGCCTCGCCCGGCCATGGCTTCATCTTTGGAAAAGGCCTCTGGGAGACCACAGACGGCGGAGCGCATTGGGCGCTCGACGCGACGCCCGCGGGCTCGATCCTCTCGCTTGCGACGATCGACGGACAGGTGCTGGCGCTCGCGAGCACCAACCCCGGCGGCGCACCGGCCACGCTCCTGCGCCGCCCGCTCGCCGGCGGCTCGTGGACCGCGGTGGCTACCGTGAAGAGTCCCGACCTGCTCGACTCGAACGACCTCATCTCGACCCAGGCCGGCACGGCCGCCGTGCTCGACGGCACGAGCGTGCTCGTGACGACCAACGGCGGCCTCACCGTGCACCACCGTGCGACGCCGAGCGCGCTGCAGCCGGCCACGCCGAGCTCCGTGGCGGTCACGTCATCCGGCTCCCTGGCCCTGCTCATCGCGGGTCCGGGCGCCGCCGGGAGCGTCGAGAAGGTCGTCTTCACCAGCGCCGATCTCGGCGCCCACTGGACCAAGGCCGGCACGCCGAGCCGCGAGGGCGATCCCGGCACGCTCGCCGGCGGCAGCCCGAGCAGCCTGCTGCTGACCGCGGCCAGCGGGGCGAGCTGGGTCTTCCGTTCTGCCAGCGGCGGTCACGCCTGGGCGACTGCGCTGACCTACGGCGACGGCGGCCTGGGCTGGGCAGACCTCGGCTTCACGACGCCGACCAACGCCGTGGTCATCCACGGCCCGGCCGACAAGTCGGGCAACGGCGACGGCCGGCCGGGGCAGCTCCTGCTCAGCTCGAACGGCGGCGCCACCTGGCAGGTCGTGAGCTTCTGACGCACGTGACGAGAAGACTGCCGCACCTGGCCGACGGGGAGATCGTGCTGCGTCCCTGGTCGCTCGACGACACCGCGGCCCTCATCGCCGCCTGCCGCGAGCCGGACATCAGCTTCTGGTGCGCCCTGCCGTCGCCGTACGGATTCGGGCACGCGATGTCGTGGATCGGCGAAGCGGCGGCGGCCTGGAGCGAGGGCCGCGACGCGCACCTCGCCATCGACGACGCCGCCACCGGCCAGGTCGTCGGCGCGATCGACCTCCTCGGTGTCGACCCGGTCGAGGCCTACGGCCGCTTTCGCTTCTGGGTGCGTGCCGCAGCACGCCGGCGCGGTGTCGCGGGGCGCGCCCTGGCGCTGCTCTCGACGTGGGCTCGCGACGACCTCGGGCTGGAGCGCCTCGAGGTGATCGCCCCAGTCGGCAACGCGGCCGCCCAGGGCGTGGCCCGGGCGGCGGGCTTTCGGCCCGAGGCCGTCTATCGCAGCTACCGGCAGCTCGGCGCGCACCGTACCGACTCGCTCGTGCACGCCCTGCCGATGGCTTCGTGGAAGGTAGGTCCCGGCTGGGTCGACGGTATCGCCGAGGCAGAGGTCGAGCCGGTGGCCGAGCGCCCGCCGACCCCCGAGCTTCGTCTGCCCGACCAGCCACCGCTGCTCGAGGGCGACGGCCTGCGCCTGCGCCCGTACCGAGAGGCCGACTTGGCGCCCCTCGTCGCCGCGATCGACGAGGAGACGGTGCGCTGGCTCACCCACGTGC
>DATIYD010000295.1:0-20103 GCA_035517975.1 Thermoleophilia bacterium
GCGTCGCGATCGGCCTTGCGCCCGCAGTCGGCACGCTCGAGCAGGCCGAGTGCGGCGGCGCGGTCGATCGCCTCGAGGGCCTCGCCGTCGCGTCCCGCGTTCTTGAGCACCAGGCTCAGACGGTTGAAGGCCAGCGGCAGCTCCCGGCGCACCGCGTGCTCTTCGAGGGGCGTGCCCGTGCAGGAGAGAAGGAGCTCGATCACGCGCTCATACAGGGCGACGGCCTCGAGCGGCTCGTCCTTCTCGCAAGCGCGCGCCTGGCTGAGCAGCTCGACCGCCTCGCTCACCTGGCGGTCGATCCGCTCGCGCCGGCGAAGCTGCTCGGCGTGGAAGGCGGCGACGGTCGCGGCGGAGGCCGGCAGTCCTTGGCCGGCGGCGAACTCGACGAACGCGCCCTCATCGCCGGCCGCCAGCCACTCGTGCTCGTAGAAGACCGCGCAGCGGCAGCCGCCCGGAGCGCTGCAGCGCACGTGGGGCACCCAGCCGGCGGCGCTCTCGATGTCGGTGGTCTCGCTGCCGTCCATGGCCGCGCACTCGGGGCAGGTCGCTTCGTCGGCGACGGCCGAGTAGATGGCATTGGCCACCGTGACGTGCGCGGCGTCGCCGGCCGGTCCGCGCGCGGCGAGACTGACCGCCGGGCGTTCGTCGGGCGTCTCGACGACGAGAAGGGTGATCCTCTCGCGACACGTCTCGCACAGACCGTCCGGGCCCAGCTCGGGAGCCGCGACGCGGCACAGCCCGCAGGCCGCAGCGGCCGGCGCCGGCTCGCCGCACGTGGCGCAGAACGTGGCCGTGTCGCCGATCGACAGTCCGCAGTTCTGGCAGCGCCTCATGACCACCTCCAGCAGCAGCCTGCTCGTGGAAACGGCACCGGGCGGTGCCGTGCCTGATCCTGTTGCAGGTCATCGGCCGAACGCGCGACTTCGTTAGGGGGTAGCCGCCTCTGCCGCGTGCCCTCGCGTCACCTGATCAGGCGACGACACCGGAGAGCTCGGCCCGTGGAACCGAACGCGAGGGGCGGCGCGGCCTCACGGCCGCGCCGCCCCTCGCGCGTGACGCTCAGGATGCGAGCGCTAGTGCTTGAGCCGCACCTCGGGCCAGTGAGCGGCTTGCCAGGCGCCGCGGTGCAGCGCGGTGTGGACCGTGGCCGGTCCGCCGGGCAGGCGCAGGAGCCAGGCGGGACGCAGGCCGTGATTCAGTCGGCCGTACCAGTAGCCGACCGTGAGACCGGGAGGCCAGCCCGGCGTGCGATACTTGGGCGCGCCCTTGCTTACGACACGCAGCGTGCCGCGGCCGACCATGGCCTGGGCGTTGCCGGCCATGTCGGCGGCCCGCACGACGATGTGGTACGTGCCCGCCTTGAGCGTGCAGCGGAACGGCAGCCAGTAGTACGGGAAGAACGAGAACGCGGCCTGGTCGCCCGTGCCTTCGCGGAACGTGCGCAGCACGCGATGGTGCGCGCCGACGATACGGACGGTCACCCTGCTCACGCCGCTCCACTCGTCGGACGCCTGGAAGGTCAGAATGCCTCGCTTGCCGGCGCCCACGACGCTCGGGCGCGGCACGGAGCACGCCGGGCCCAGGGTGTCGATGCCGATGAAGCGCGTCTCGGTCTGTTCCTGGTTGCCGGCGTTATCGGTCGAGCGGTAGAGCACGGTGTGCTCGCCGTCGAAGTGATGGTCGGCATAGGCCGGCACAGTGAGGCCGGCGCCCGGCTGCCAGGCCGCGCCGTCGAGGCTGGTCTGCGTCGCGGCGACGGCGCCGCCGCCGATGTCGTTGGCGGAGAACCCGATCGTCACCGACTTGCGATGCCAGCCGAAGTCGGCGCGCTGGTCGAGCGTCACCGGAGCGGCGGTGTCTCCGGCCGCGTCGAGCGTCGAGACCAGGAAGCCGTCGCCGAACGCCCAGACGTGCTGCGCGTCGACCGCCGCGATCGCCTCGACCCCGTAGCCGGCGGCCACCCGCTGCCAGGTGTTGCCGCCGTCGCTCGTGGCGTAGATGCCGTTGTAGCCGCCCAGCCAGCCGTGCTGCGCGTCGAGGAAGTGCACCGTGTCGGCCAAGGTGTCGTCGAGACCGGGTACGCGCGCCCACGTGGCGCCACCGTCGGTCGTGTGCAGCAGCCAGGTCTCGGTAGCGTCGCCGTTGTCGTCCCAGCCGGTGCCCACGGCCCAGCCGTCGGTGGCGCTCACGAACTGCAGGCCGGTGATCTCGGGGGCTTCCTTGGGCAGCTTCTCCTTGGTCCAGGTATAGCCGCCGTTCGTCGAGGCCCAGATGGCGCCGACGTCCCAGTCGCTCTCGAACGACCACCAGCCGCCGGCCGCCCAGCCCGTCGTAGCGTTGACGAAATCGACCGTCGTGAAGTCGGCGCCGGCCGCGATGTACTGCGGGATCCACGTGGCGCCGCCGTCGGTCGTGTGCTCGAGGGTGACGTCGGCCGCCGTGTCATTGCCCCACGGGTCGTCGCTGACGGCCCAGCCCGTCGAGGCGTCGAGGAAGTCGACGCCCACGAGCCCGCCGCTCAGGTTGGACTGCTGCGGCTTCCAGGTGGCGCCGCCGTCGCCCGTATGAAGGATCACGCCGGCGCCCTCGCTGTCGCCCACGGCCCAACCGTCGCTGGCGTCGGGGAACGCGATGCCCATGAGCTCACCGTCGGCCTGCAACGGGTTGGGCTGCTCGACGAAGCGCGCCCCGTCGGTGCTGTGCAGCAGCGCGCCCGACGTGTCGACCGCCCACACGTTGGTGGCCGAGACGGCATCGGCGGCCGCGAACTGGTACTGCTGCCCGGAGCTCCCAGCCTGCCACGTCGCACCGGTGTCGCTCGAGTACAGGATGCCGTCGCCGACGGCGCAGATCGACGTGCCCCCGACCCCCATGGTGTAGGGCATGGCCGGCGCGTCGACCGTGTCGGTCTTCCAGGTGAAGCCACCGTCGGTCGAGTGCATGAAGAGCGTCGGCGTCTGGCCGTCGTAGTAGTCGTCCCAGTTCGAGCCGATCAACCAGACGTTCGTGGCGCTGGTCGCGCAGATGTCGGTCGTGAACTCCTGGCCGGCGACGGGCGAAGGACGCCAGGAGCGGCCGCCGTCGTTGGTCGCCATGACGAGCGAATCGCCCCAGTAGTCCTGGATGAGCGCCCAGCCATCGAACCGGTCCACGAAGTCGAGCTGGACCATCGATGAATACCTGCTCATACCCGGGACACGACTGCCGCTCCACGTCTTGCCGGCGTTGGTCGTCTTCCAGACGATGTTGCTCTGGCCGCTCGCCCAGCCGTGCGTCGCATCGATGAAGTCGACCGTGACGTACCCCTTGGCGGCGCCGCGGATCGTCAGGACCCGCCAGGTGGCCCCGGCGGTCGAGGTCGCAAGGACATGGCCGTCGGCAGTGCCGATCCAGCCGTGGGCGGCATCGGTGAAGCTGACGTTGCTGAGCATCTCGGTCAGGCCGGCCGGCGTGACGTCGGTCCAGTGCGCGCCACCGTCGGCGGTGCGCAGGATCACGCCGGGCGCGGCGTTGGTCGGCTGCCCGCCGACGGCCCAGCCGTGCAGGGCGTCGGTGAAGCTCACCGACCAGAGATCGGCCTCGGTGCCCGACTGCTGCGTCATCCAGGTGGCGCCACCGTCGGTGCTGTGCTGGATGAGGCCGCCCGTGCCGACCGCCCACACGTCGCCCGTACCGACGAACGCGCAGTCGTTGAAGCTGCTCGCCGGCTGCGGCATCTGCCAGAACCAGCCGTGCATGCCGTCGGGCACCAGGGCCGCGGCGGGACGCGCCGTGGCGGCGGCCCCGACGGCCGCCACCGCGACGAGAAGACAGACCATCCAGGCGCGTTTCATGTGCGACCCCCGCAACGATGCCCAGAGATGAGGTGACGGACCGAGCTGCCGGTCGACGCTCGCCGCGCACCCATCAGCGCACGACCAGCGTGTTGGCGGCGCCGGCGGTCTGCCGGTTGCCGGCGGCGTCGGTGGCCGTCACGGCGAACCGGTACTGACCCTTGGGCAGCCAGCAGGTGAAGACGTAGCGCTGCAGGCGATCGACGGCGACCCGCTTGAGGACCGCCTTCTTCACGAGGGCGCGGTGACGGTCGAAGATGCGGATCGTCACGGCCGCGGTCGCGCTTCCCGGTCGCGGGTCGCGCACGTAGAAGAAGAGCGCGGTGCGGGCGCCGCGCCGGGCGGCGCCGGGCCAGTGCGCCAGGGGAGTCGGGCGGCGGGTGTCGATGCGCACCGAGCAGAAGCGCCGTTTCTCGACGTTGCCGACGTTGTCGGCCGAGCGGTAGACGACCTTGTTCGCGCCGTCGTTCGCGTGGTCCGCGGCGGCCGGCACCCTGGCGGTGGTGCCGTCGGTCCACGTGGCGCCGTCGTCGAGGGAGTACTGCGTGTAGGCCACGCCCTGGCCGCCCCGGTTGTCGGCGGCCCTGAAGTGCAGGGTCACGGGCCGGTCGTGCCAGGCGGTTCCCGCACCGGAGACCGTCGTGTGAGGCGCCGTGCAGTCGGTCGTGACGGTGAAGCTCGCTCCGTCGGGCCCCAGATCGGATGTCCGCGCGGCCAGCGCGTCGGAGTACTCATCGGCCATGTTGATGCGGTTCCAGTCGTAGGCGCCGATCGGCTGGCCGTTGAGCGCGCAGTCGCTGAACTGCACGATCGCGTAATCGCCGCCGGGCACGATGTCGCCGTCGTCGTTCGAGGGCGCCTCCGCGATCGCCTCGGCCGAGGCGAGCAGCGGCGGAACGCTCATGAGCTGCCCCGTCGTGAACGTCTGGTTCGTCGTGTGATTCGTGAGGGTGAGCGTGAAGCTCGCCGGCTGGGCCCAGGTGACGGTGCCGGTGAGCACGTCGCCGGGATGGATCGGCATGTCGATCGCGACCGGGTAGAGCGGATACATCTCATACCAGGCGTCGTAGCCGGCCACTCCCTCGCTCCAGCCCTCGGTGCCGATCTGCTCGACGGTGTTGGAGTTGTCGCCGTCGAGGCCGGCCCAGAAGGCGGCGTCGCTGAAGGTGGCGCCGGTGGTCCGCACGCGCGGCTGGACCCAGGTGGCGGTGACGGTGCCGAAGGGCCCGTCGGTCGAGTCGTCGTAGCCGGCCCAGTTGTACGAGGTGGTCGTGGTACCGGGGCCGCCGGACATGGCCCTCGACGCGACGGCCGGCCGCACGCTTGCCGGCGACGGGCCGGTCAGGGGTTGCGTGTGGGTGGCCGGTCGCGACGCGCCGGCCACCGCCGGCATACAGCTCACCGTGAGGACCCCCGCGACCACGCACGCGAACGCCAGCAGCCACCGTCTCATCACATGCCCCCCTGGGACCCCGCACCTGTGGCGGATCGCTTCGACCGGACCTCAGTGTAGCACCGAAACTCTACCGTGATAGTTGGCGCCGCCAGGCGGATCCCTTACTAGAGCAGCCGCGAGAAGAGGCGGGCGAACGAGTTGCCCCAGCGCGTCCGGCGCCCGAGCGCCCACCAGTCGTCGATCGTAAACTCGCGGCAGTGCCGCAGGTCGTCCTCGTAGACGGCGGCGTAGTCGCCCGCTATGCCCGAGTCGAAGATCACGCAGGAGACCTCGTCGTGCAGGATCGTGCTGCGCACATCGAAGTTGCAGGTGCCGATGATGCACCAGCGCCGGTCGACCGTGACCGTCTTGGCGTGCAGGAAGCCGGCCGTGTACTGGTAGACCTTCACACCGGCGTCGAGGAGCTGCTTGTAGTAGGCGTGGGCCGCGTGGAACGGCAGCTTCTTGTCGGGCACGCCGGTCATCATGAGCCGCACGTCGGTGCCCGACAGCGCGGCCGCGCACATGGCCGTGATCAGCGGCTCGTCGGGCACGAAGTAGGGTGACTGGATCCAGACGGTCTCGCGGGCCCCCAGGAGTACGACGATGTAGGCGTCGCGGATCGACTTGAAGGGCGTCGCCACGCTGGAGTACAGGACCTCGACGGGCCGGTCGGCCGCGGCGCTCACCGCCGGCGCCGCCGGCGCCGGGACCGCCGGCGGCTCGCCGCGACGCTGGTTGTAGCGCCACATCAGGGTGAAGAGCACGTCGAAGACGGCGACCACCGGCCCGGTGAGGCGCAGCGAGGTGTCGCGCCACACCTCGAAGCGCGCGCCGCCGTCGATGTACTCCTGTCCCATGTTCATGCCGCCGGTGTAGGCGGCGAGGCCGTCGATCAGGGCGATCTTCATGTGGTTGCGGTAGTTGATGTGGGTGAGCCATCTGTAGCAGGGCTTGACCGCGGCGCCGGCCGCCGCGAGACGCTTGAGCTCGTCCTTGCCGTAGCGGTGTGACGAAAGCCAGTCGTAGAGGATGCGCACGCGCACGCCGTGAGCGAGCCGGTCGAGCAGGACGTCGGTGACGCGGGCCGTGAGCTCGTCCTGCTCCCAGATGAGGTACATGAGATCGACCGAGCGTTGCGCGCCGGCGAGGTCGTCGAGCAGGCGGGCGAACTTGTCGGCGCCGCGGTGATAGACCTCGATCGACTCGGCCGGCAGCACCGGAAAGCCGGTCACGTGGCGTCCCAGCTCGACCAGCTTGCCGGCGGGAGTGCCGTCGAGGCGTCGCTCGAGGCCGGCCACGTACTCGTCGTTGCCCTCGTAGAGCGGCGCGAGTGCGGCGGCGGCGAGCGCCGCCGCCTCGGCCCGCAGCCGCTCGCGCTCGGGCGTGTTGCGCCGGTAGTTGCGGCCGATGAAGAAGTACAACAGCAGCCCGACGACCGGCAGCAGGGCGATGACGAGCAGCCAGGCGAGGACGGTGGTCGGGTCGCGGTCGTCGGTCACCAGAGCGACGATGACGCCCAGCACGCCGGCGAGCAGCGCGACGACGAGCACCCAGGCGACGAGCTGGGCGATCGACACGGCGGCGGTATGGGGCACGACGGCAAGCGGGCTTGGCACGGCGATCACGGTCCCTGGGCCTACAGGAGCGCGTTGCCGGCGAAGACGTAGCGGTCGAGGCGCCCGAAGGGACGAGTCGCGCCGAGCAGCCCTGTCGCGCCGTGGAACTGAAAGTCGCCCTCCCAGAGCATGCGCTGGACGGCCAGGTCGCTGCCCGGCACCATGACGCCGGCCGAGGTCACGCCCCTCGCCGCCAGCTCCGCCAGCGCGAAGGCCACGGCGGGGGCGATGTCGGACGGCCGCACGGCCGCCGCCGGCCCGACGACGGCGCCGCCCTCGGTACCGTCGCCGCCGAGATAGGCGTACGCGGCCGGCCGGCCTTGACGCTCGAACAGCCAGCCGCTGCGCGCTTCTTCGCCGAGCAGCCAGCGATGGTCGGGCGACCGGTCGATGCCGAGCACCCGGTCGTCGATCTCGAGCAGGGCGCCGAGATCGCGCTGGCTGCCGCCCAGGCTCCTTGCCTGCACACCGGAGGGCAGGCCGGGGGCGTGGCGCAGGGGCACCGGGCCTGTCATCTGTAGCACCGGCAGCAGCGGCGCCATGCCGCGCCGCGCGTAGAGGCGGTTCGAGAGCTCGTTGGAGGCGCTGCTCAGAACGGCGGCGATGCCACCGGTCGACCGGCTGTCCTCGGCGCGCTCGAGCAGCGCCTGCCCGAGCCCCTGGCCCTGCCACTCCGGCAGCACGAACAGCCCGCCCAGGAACCAGAGGCCGGAGCGGCGCATACCCACCGAGAAGCCCACCACCCCGGGCGCGGCCTCGGCCACCCAGAAGCTCGACACGCCGTCGCCGGCGAGGTGGCGATAGACCGCGTCGTGGGGGTGCACGTCGGGAGTCTCACGACCTTGGCGCGCGTAAAGCTCGCCCAGCGCGAGCGCGACGGTGCGCGACGCGGCCGGCGCGTCGCGCACCGTCGCCGGCCGCAAGGTCACGCCGGCGGGGACCCGCCTCACCGCCGCGGCCGTCTCACTCCTCGAGAGGCTCGACGGTCTCGCGCGAGCGGCGCCTGGTCAGCACGACGACGACGCCGATGACGATCGCGACGACGATGACGCCACCGATCACGAGCACCCCGGTGAGCCCCGCCTGCCCGCCGCCCCCGCTCGTCACCGGCCTCACCTCGAAGTAGGTCTCGTAGCCGTACGGCGGGAAGACGACGTTGCCGATGTGGGCCGGCATCTGCACCCAGCCGGTCCAGCGCGCGGTGTTCCAGGCCTCGGTGTCGTCGGAGTAGGCGAGCGGGATATAGGGCGACTGCTGGTAGATGAGCTGCTGGCACTTGTCGACGAGGGCCAGGCGCCTGGTCTGGTCCATCTCGATCGACTGGGCCTTCCAGGTGGCGTCGTACTGCGGGTTCGACCAGGCGCAGTCGCTCTCGTTGTCGATCTGGGCAGTCGTGAAGTAGGCGAGCGCGGGACCCGGGTCGACGTCGTTGTACCAGCCCCACTCGTACAGGTCGTAGTTGGGGGTGAACACGCCCTTGACCGTGTTGTAGAGGTCGCTCTCGAGGGCGCCGTCGTCGAGCGTCGAAAGGGTGACCTTGAGGCCGAGCTTGCGCAGCCAGCCGGTGATGAACTCACCGCAGGTGATGCTCGGCGGATAGCTGCTGCGGGCGTACAGACGCAGCGAGATCGGCTTGCCCTGGTGGTTGAGCCGCACGCCGTTCGCGAGCTTGTAGCCGGCCGCCGTCAGCATCTGCGAAGCCTTGGCCAGGTCGAACGTGTAAGTCTGGTCGGCCGGAGGCGTCCAGTGCCAGTCGGGTTCGTGGTAGTAGTCGGCCGTGATCACCGTGTCGGCGGGCTTGGCCATGCCGCCGTAGGCGATCGCGCACAGCTTGTTCTTGTCGATCGCCCACTGCAGCGCCTGGCGGAACCGCCAGTCCTTGAGCACGGGATTGCCCAGCGAGGGGCCGTTCGTGTAGCAGTTGAAGCCGAGCTCGTCGTAGCCGTTGACGTAGACGGGCCTGATCTGGACGCCCTTCGCGTGGGCGAGCTCGTGCATCTGCGCCTGGAGCAGGCCGAGGCAGCCGTCGATCGCGCCCGACTTCATGTCTTCGCCCATCGTGTCGGCGTTCGTGTACTCCTCGAAGACGACCTCGTCGACGTGGGCGGCGCCCCGCCAGTAGCTCTTGTTGGCCCGCATGACGAGGTAGTCCGACTTCTTCCACTGCACGCACTGGAACGGACCGCTGCCCACGAGCGGCGCGGTGTTCGAAAAGGCGCTGCTCTTCGCGGTCTTGATCGGGATCTTCGCCCAGACGTGCGCGGGCAGGATGGGCACCTCGGCCACGTTGGTGAGCAGCGCCGGCGACGGCGTCGAGCAGTCGATGCGCACGGTGGTGTCGGAGAGCGCCGTCGCCTTGACCATGTTGGTGGTGTAGGCCGTCCAGTTGGCGATCTGGTTCTTGATGATGTCGTTGTAGGTGAAGGCCACGTCGGCGGCCGTCAGCGGCTGGCCGTCCTGCCATTTGACGCCCGTGCGGATGGTGAAGGTCCAGGACTTGCCGTCGGTCGAGGTCGTCCAGCCGGTGGCCAGACCGGTCGTCTTGTTGGGCCTGACATCGGTCGTGTTCAGCCCGACGAGCGTGTCGTAGTTCATGTACCAGACGGTGAAGGCCGACGAGTTCGTGCCCACGAAGGGGTTGAGGTTGTCGGGGCCGGCCAGCCAGCCCAGTCGCAGCACGGTCTCGCCACTGCTCGGCGACGGACTCGCCCCCGAGGCGAGGGCCGAAGCGAGGCCCCATAGCAGACCGGCCGCCAGCAACAGCGCCAACGCCAGACCGACTCGACCGCAGGACGGACGCGCTCGTCTCATGGGGCCCCCCAGGTTCGCTCGGCGCTCGCGGGCCCCCGCCCGCGGGCATCCCGACGCACCCCGCGGTACCGCGAGCAGCGGGGCGTACCCTGATTGTATATGCACTGCACGGCGGGGCAAGGCACGCCGGCCCGTGCGCTGTTGGCCGGCGGCTTGCGAGCGGCCGACGCGCTCCTCTATGCTGACTCGGAAGGGGGGATGAGCCACGTGAACAAGCGCGCCTACTTCGTGCGCAAGATCGCCAACGCGCTGCTGACGATCGTGCTCGTCGCCTCGTTCAACTTCTTCCTGTTTCGCGTCATGCCGGGCGATCCCGCCCGCCTCCTGCTGCCCAAGGGCAAGATCTCGCCGGCAGTGCTCGCGGCGCAGCGCGCGGCCTTTCACCTCGACGTGCCGCGCTGGGAGCAGTTCGTCTACTACTGGTCCGACACGCTGCGCCTCAGGTTCGGCTACTCCTATGCCTTCAAGGTGCCGGTCACGCAGGTCATCGCCTCGCGCATCTGGGCGACAATCCTGCTGTGCGGCCTCGGCACGCTCCTGGCGACGGTGATCGGCATGGTCGAGGGCGTGTTCGCCGGCTGGAGGCGCGGCAAGACCTTCGACACGGCGAGCACCGACGTCAGCATGGTCATGTACGCCATGCCGACCTTCTGGCAGTGCCTGCTGGCCATCATGCTCTTCTCGGTCGCGCTGGGCTGGTTCCCGGTGGGCCGCATGTCGACCCCCCTCGCCCACTTCTCGATGTGGGGACCGGTCCCGCTCGACTTCACGACCGCCGTCGGCCTGCTCTACCACATCACGCTGCCGGTCATCCTGTTCGCCCTCGGCTACTACGGCGAGTACCACCTGATCATGCGCAGCTCGCTGACGGGCGTGATGAAAGAGGACTACGTGCTCACCGCCCAAGCCAAGGGGCTGACCAGCAACGGCGTGCTCTGGCACCATGTCGTGCCCAACGCCATGCTGCCCACCATCAGCCTCGTGATGATGAACCTGGGCTTCATCGTGTCGGGCGCGATCCTGGTCGAGACCGTCTTCAACTGGCCGGGCATCGGCCTGCTCTCCTACGAGGCGATGTCGGCCCACGACTACCCGGTGCTGCAGGCCGTGTTCCTGCTGGGCTGCGTGGCCGTGATCGTCGCCAACCTGATCGCCGACATCATGATGTACTACGTCGACCCGCGGGTGAACGCCTAGCATGCCGCCTGGCCTGAAACGCTGGATCCTGCTGTGGACGCCTGTCGTCTGGCTCGTCCTCGAGCTCGTCAAGTACCCCAAGGACACGCCGCTCTCCAGCGGCCTCGCGGCGATCGTCAAGGGTTTCTTCGCCCCGACGGTCGGCAACTTCCCGCCGCTGTACCTGCTCCTCGCCGGCCTCGTCGTCGCGGGCCTGGGCCTGGCTCTCCTGCTGCGCGGATCGGTCTCGCGCGCCTACCCTGCGGCCGTCCTTGCCACCGGGCTCGCGCTCATCGTGTGGGGGCTCGTCAACGGCGGCCTGTTCACCGCCGCGGGGTTCAGTCTGGCCGGCCGCACCGGGAACTTCACCTGGCTCTGCCAGACGGTGGTCGTCGCGCTCGGTGGCGTCTGCGTCTGGACCTGGGGCGACGCCCACCCCGAACGCGCCGAGCTGCTGGTGCGCAACGTGCGCCGCACCTGGCGGCTCTACCGGTCGAACCGCCAGGGCACGATCGGGCTGTGGATCATCGCCGCCTTCGTAGCCATGGCCCTGCTGGCCCCGTTCCTCGCCAACCACGCGCTGCTGGCCCCCGACGCCCAGATCGGTCCGGCGTTCCAGCCCCCCAGGCTCAGCTACTACCACCTCATGGGCACGGACGACCTCGGGCGCTCGGTCCTCGCCGAGTTCATCTGGAGCGCCCGCATCTCGCTGGTCGTCGGCCTGCTCGCGACGTTCATCTCGTCGGTCCTCGGCGCCGCCATCGGGATCGCCGCCGGCTACTTCGGCGGCTGGGTCGGCGAGGTCTGGATGCGCGTGACCGACGCCTTCCTCGTGATCCCGTGGCTGCCCTTTGCCATGGTCCTCGTGGCCATCTTCGGCCACAACTACATGATCGTGATCGTCATCATCGGCGTGACGAGCTGGCCGGGCACGGCGCGCGTCGTGCGTGCCGACGCGCTGCGCGTGCGCGAGCTGCCCTTCGTCGAGCGGGCCAAGGCGATCGGCTCCGGCGACCTGCACATCATGGACCGGCACGTCCTGCCCAACGTCTTCCCGCTGATCTTCGCCAACACCATCCTCGTCGTGGCGGCGGCGATCACGGCCGAGACCGAGCTTTCGTTCCTCGGCCTCGGTGACCCGCTCAACTTCAGCTGGGGCACCATGCTCCATTACGCCTGGCAATCGGGAGCCGCGACGCTGCCGGCCTGGTGGTACATCATCCCGCCGGGCATCGCCATCGTGCTGGTGGTGCTGGCCTTCACGTTCATGGGCACGGCCTTCGACGAGATCCTCGACCCGCGGCTGCGCAGCCGCGAGGACACGGCGGGTTACGAAGCCTACGCGGGTCAGCCCCTGATGGCGGCCGACGTGGCCGTGCCGCTGGGCGACATGGCGAGCGGGTTCGTGCTCAGCGAAGGAGCGCCGCGTCTGCCCTATGGCATGGAGCGCGAGGAGGAGCGCCGCGAGCGGGAGCGCAAGCGCTAGGGCTCGCGCCGCGGCGCGGAGAAGCCTGACCCAGGGCTGCGCCGGGCGCGGAGACGCATGACCTAGGGCTCGCGCCGGGCGCGCCACGCGGCCCGGATCAGTGTCACGCGCTCGCGGGCCCCGGCCGCCCATGCCATCCAGCGCCGCGGACCCAGGAAGATGGCCACCATGAACGCGGCGATCAGCACCCGGCCGAGGTTTATCTGAACGGCCCCTTCACGTATGGCGTGAGCCAGCATCGCCTCGTCATGGTACGCCGGCGGGTGGGCCCGGCAAAGACCTCGCCGTGACAGGCCGCAGCGCGAGGGCCGCGGGCGGGCAGACCTCGACGCACAGGCCGCAGCCGGTGCACAGCGACTCGTCGCAGCGCGGCACGCCGCCGGCCAGCGTGAGCGCCCCGTGCGGGCAGTAGCGCACGCACAGGTCGCAGCCAGTGCAGCCCGGTCCGACTTCGAGACTGGCGAGCGGCAGGGCGGCCGGCAAGGCCACGGCGGGCGGCGCGGCGTAGCCGACGCCGCCGCGCGCGGCGAGCGTGCCGAGATCGGCCCGCAGCCGGCCGTGGCGGGCCGGTGGCGGCGCCTGCCCGTGCAGGTCGGCGATCGTGCGTCGCGCCGGGGCCAGGCCCTCGGCGGCGGTGCGGCGAGCGCCGCGGGCGAGAAAGGCGAACAGATCGCGGCGCGAGAGCGCCGGGCCGGCGGGCGCCTCGGGCTCGTCGTGCCGGCCGGCGGCATGCGGCGCGCTGCGGCGCGTCACGGACAGAGGGCCGCCAAGGGCCTCGAGGGTCGCGACGGCCGTGTCGATCGCGCTCTCGACCGAAAGCGCCGCGGAGCGTTCGCGGCAGGCCTCGCAGCCTGCGCTCACGAGCGTGAGGCCGCTGATCCCGGCCACGGCCGCGCCGATCAGCTCGGCCGCCGACAGGGCGCCCAGGCAGGGCAGGACCACGACCTCGCCGTCGTCGTGGTCGCCATCGCCGTCCTTCCCGAGCCTCGCCGGCGCAGCCTCTGGGCAG
This sequence comes from Thermoleophilia bacterium, assembly GCA_035517975.1. Taxonomy (GTDB): domain Bacteria; phylum Actinomycetota; class Thermoleophilia; order UBA2241; family UBA2241; genus Bog-752. The sequence goes on from DATIYD010000295.1 coordinate 13,370, forward strand.
ACGACGTCGAGCTCGACACGACGGCACGCCACCATCGCCTGGCGCCCGCCACCGGCCGCGATCGCACAGAGCCGTTCGCGGAGGGCTTCGGACCGGGCAGTGAACGCGAGAGCACCCGTCGGGCACACGGCCGCGCAGGCGCCGCATGACGAGCAACGCTCAGGTACGAGCCGCAGCCACGGCGCGGGCTCGACGGCGGCCGTCGGACAGACGTCGAGGCAGCGCCGGCACGAGCTCGCCCTGTAGCGCGTCGCCAGGCAGAGCGGCGGCGCGACACCGGGCAGGCTGGCGTCGAACGCGCGCAGACCGGCGTCGAGGAGCTGGAGCCGATCCACGTCCGCGACCTCAGCCGGTCGGCCGGCCGCCGGTGGGCGGCCGCCGACCCGTCTCGCCGGCGGGCGGCTGCTCGCCTGTGTCGCCGGTGGGCGGCCGCCGACCTGTCTCGCCGGCGGACGGCCGCCGATCCGTCTCGCGGGCCGGAGGCTGCTCGCCGAGCTCGACGACGGCGTGCACGGCCAGCAGCTCGGCGAGCGCCGCGTACAGCGCCGCCGGCAGGGCCGCGGCCACGGCCCCGGCGAAGCCGGCGAAGAACCGGGCGGCGTGCTCGCGCAGGAAGGCATCGAGCGCCCGTCGCAAACGGGTGGCTTCGGCTGCGTCTCCGGCGTCCCATGCCGCCTCTTCACGCCGGCAGAGGTGGAACAGGAACTCGAGCTCGATCGCGACGTGATCGGGCAGCTCCCGCGGCAGATCGGCGGGAACGACGCCCTCGGCCTCGTAGGCGGCGGCGGCGTACGCCGCCGCCTCGTTCAACCGCGGGGCTCGGCCGGGTGCGGCGTCGAGGTACTGCGAGGCATAACAGGGCACGGCCGGACGGCCGGGCCCCGTGAACAGGCGGGCGTGCTCGACGGCGGCGGCGCCGACAGCGGCCGCGACGCCGGTCCGGGCGACCGCCGCTCCCGCCTGTGAAAGGACCGCGAAGGCCGGTTCGTAGGCAGCGGCGTCGGGGCCCAGCCAGGCGACCGCCTCGCGCAACCCGTCGACGAGCTCGCCGTCGGCCAGCGCTGTGAGGTAGGCGAGAGTCGGCTCGCCGAACCCGAGCGCAAGCGCCTGGTAGACCGCCGCGCGCCGCGCGCAGACGTCGGCCAGACGCGCGCCCGGCTTGCCTTTCGGCGGACGCGCGGCCGGTCCGCCTTGCGGCGGACCGGCCGCGTCCTCGTTGGGAACGCCGTGCGAGTCGGCGTCGCGCATCGCGCTACGAACGCTCCTTGAGCGGCAGGTGACGGACCGCCAGCGTGAACACGAGCGCCGCCAGCGCGACGATGCCGATCACGATGAGGAACTCCCAGATCGACGGGAAGTACACGCTGCTCGTGGCAAACGACGAGCCGCTCTCTTGCGGGGTGCCGAGCGGTGTGCCCGGCGCGAGCTGGATGGGCGCCTTCCCCAGGCCGATGACGATCAGGTTGGCGCGATGCACGAAGATGCCGATCAGGGCGAGGACCGAAGCGATCACCACCACCTGCGGCCGGCGCCGCCACGCCGCGACGGCCAGCAGGATGAAGGGCACGATGAGCCCCACGACGATCTCGACGGCGAACCCCGGCGCGTACCGCCCGGTGAAGAGCTGGTGCACGGCGTCGGTCGGGATGCCCGGATAGTAGCCGGCGAGGACCTCGCAGAACACGAGGAACGCCTCGACCGCCAGGAACACGGCCAGCAGACCACCGAGGAAGCTGCCCAGGTCGTCGCCGAACGAGATGCGTCCGCTGCGCCGCACCAGGAACGCGATGATCGTCACGAGCGCGAGCCCCGAGACCAGCGCGGAGCTGATGAACAGCGGCGGCATGACGGCCGAATACCAGAAGCCTCGTGAGATCTGCAGCCCGAAGATCCAGGCCGTGATGGAGTGCACGAGCACGGCGGCCGGCAGCGCGATCCACGCCAGGACGTAGGTCAGATGATGGTCGCGATCGCGCCCCGCCTGGCCCGAGTCCTTGGTGCCGAGAGCCAGCCAGCTCCCCCGGGCCGCCAGGTCACGCCGCATGTACAGCCACAGGTAGAGCAGTGACAGCGCGAGATAGATGAGGATGACCGTGAGGTCCCAGATCATCGGCGAGAGCCAGTGGGCGTGGATGACGAGGTTGTAGATGTGCTGCACATGGCCGAGGTCGGGGATGATCAGCAGGGCCGCCGTGGCGATGGTGACGGTAGCCTCGACGACGGCCAGCCGCACGATCGGCGCGAAGCGTTCGACGCCGAACAGGCGACCCGCCGAGGCGATGATCAGGCCGCCGGCCGACAGGCCCACGAAGAACATGAAGCTGATGATGTAGAGGCCCCAGATGACGTTGTCGCGCATGTTGGTGATCTGCAGGCCCCTGGCGATCTGGTAGATCCAGACGCCGAAGCCCAGCAGGATCAGCGCGACGAGGACGATGGTCCACACGGTCAGGCCGCGCGAGCCCCTGGCGGGCGCGGCGAGCGTGCTCTCTGTCGCGGCGACGCTCACAGCGCACCTCCCGTGGCGTTGGGACCCGTGGGCAGGAGATAGTGGAGGCTGGGCTCGGTGCCGCGTTCCGGGAACACGACGTACGAGGGCCGGTCACGAAGCAGCAGCGACACCTCGCTCGTGGGGTCGTTGAGGTCGCCGAAGAAGCGGGCGCCGGCCGGGCACGCGACGACGCAGCGCGGCAGCAGGCCCTTGGCGATGCGCTGCACGCAGAACGTGCACTTCTCGACGACGCCCTTGAACCGCGCCGGCGTCTCGCCGACCACGGTGACGCTGGCCGGCGGCTCCTGCACCGGCTTGCGCCAGTTGAAGACGCGGTTGTCGTAGGGACAGGCCACCATGCAGTAGCGGCAGCCGATGCAGCGCTCGTAGTTCACATTGACGATGCCGTTGTCCATCTTGTAGGTCGCCTGCGTGGGGCAGGCCTTGACGCACGGCGGGTTGTCGCACTGGAAGCACTGCGTCGGCTGGTAGGACATCTTGAGGGCCGGGAACGTGCCCGCCGGCACGTCCATGGCGTCGCCGCCGACGGTCAGCACGCGCAGCCAGTACATCCCGATCGGAACGTTCTGCTCCTCTTTGCAGGCCACGGAGCAGCTCCAGCAGCCGACACACCTGTTCTGGTCGACCACGAGGCCCAGACGTGTGGCCTTCTGCAGCTTCGGATCGGGGACATCGACGCCGGGATACGTCGTGCTCATTGCTCGCCCCCTTCACTTCGCGGTTGTCTGTCGATCGCGCTCATCGCCGTCACGCCCCTTCCACCTGCACGAGGCAGTCGTAGTAGGCCGCGTTTGACGGGAAGTTGGGGATGACGGACTGGGCCGGGTTGGCGAGCTGGTGGGTCAGGTTGTTGGGGTGACCCTCGACGTACTGCTTGACGGCCAGCGTGTCCCAACCGCCCTGGTAGCAATTGACCACACCGGGCTTGATCGACTCGGTGAGCTTGGCGAGCACCTTCATCTCGCCGCGGTCGTTGAACACACGCACCACCTGGCCCTCACTGAGACCGCGCGCCGCGGCGTCTTTGGGATTGATCTCCAGGAACCCCTCGCCGTTGGCCGTGATCTCGTTCAGCCAGGCCAGGTCGCAGTACTGCGAGTGGGTGCGGAACTTGGTGTGGGTCGACAGGAAGGTGAGCGGGTACTTCTTGGCGAGCGGGTTGCTCGGCGAGGCCTCGATCGGCTCCTTGAAGGCGGCGACCTCCTGGCCGTAGGGCACGAGCATCTCGACGTAGAACTCGATCTTGCCCGACTTGGTCGGGAACTCCTTGTTGAAGAACGGCACGTAGGGGATCGTCGGCATGTTCATGTGCGGGGCGCCGCTCCTCAGCTGGTCCCAGGTGAGCCCGGTGACCGTCGAGTCGGCGCCCGCCGGATCGCCGATGTGCAGCAGCTCGGTGAGGTACTCGTCGGGCGTCTTGTCGAAGTACTTGCCGACGCCCATCTTCTGGGCGACCAGGGTCACCGCGTCGACGTCGGACTTGGACTCCCAGAGCGGCTTGACCGCCGTCGGCATGTACTGCAGGTAGAAGCTGTTCGACGACAGCAGGTCGGTCTTTTCCATGTAGGTGCAGGCCGGCAGCACGACGTCGGCCAGGTCGGCGGTGGCCGACATGACGTAGTCGGAGACGACCAGGAAGTCGAGCGACTTCAGCGCCTTGACCACCTTGTTGCGGTCCGACATCTGCTGGGCGTAGTTGTCGACCATGAACCAGGCAGCGCGCAACGGGTGGGGCTTGCCGGTGAGCATCGCGTCGCACGCCTGCATGGGCTCCATGACCGTGAACAGCGTCGTGCCCTCGGGCGCCCACCAGGCCGGCAGGTCGAAGGCCAGGGTCGTGAGGCCGCCGGCGAAGGTCGTCACACCGCCGCCGTGCTCGCCGATGTTGCCGGTCAACGCCTGCAGGGTCAGCATCGCCTGCATCGTCAGGTCGCCGTAGTACCAGTGCGACAGGGCAAACCCGGCGCGGATGCCGACCGGGTGCGTCGTGCCCCAGAGCTTGGCCAGCGACACGATGTCGGCGGCCGGGATGTCGGTGAGCGATGCCGCGTGGTCGGGCGTGAACGCGGCGACGGCGTCGGCCAGCACCTGCATGGCGGTCGGGGCCTGCAGGGCGCCGGCCTTGTGCGTGCCGAGCAGCTGGGGCGCCTTGGCGCCGGTCGCCGCGGCCACCTGGCCGCCGGCCGTGACCACGACGTAGTCGTCGCCGGCCAGGCCCACGTCCTTGGTGCGCAGCCACTTCTTGGTCTTCGGGTTCACGAGGTAGGGCGCCACCGTGAACTGCTGCAGGTAGGCCGCGTCGTAGAGACGGTGCTGGATGATGTAGTTGATCAAGGCGTCGGCCAGGGCGGCGTCGGTGCCCGGCCGTATGGGCAGCCAGGCGTCGGAGCCGGCCGAGGTGGCCGTGAAGCGCGGGTCGATGCTGACCAGCGTGGCGCCCTGCGCCTGGGCGTCCTTCATGACGCGCCAGTCGGGGATCGAGGTCTCTGCCACGTTGTTGCCCCAGAGCACGATCACCTTGGAGTTCAGGAAATCGGTCGACTCGTGCCCGTCGAAGAAGCCACCGCCGTTGCTGGGGTTCGTCGGGTCGACGAGCACGTAGTTCCAGCCGGCCGGTGTCGAGCTGTCGCCCTCGTTGTCGCCCTCGAAGTCGCCGGCCACGGCGCCGATGGCGCTGGCGAAGCGAAAGCCGACGCCGACGACGCCCTCGAGGACGGACAGCGAGCCGGTGTAGGGCGCGATCCAGACCGAATCCTTGCCGTTCTTGGCCTGGATGGTCTTGAAGTTGTCGGCGATCATCGAGGTCGCCTCGTCCCAGCTGATGCGCTGCCACTGGCCCGAGCCGCGCTCGCCGACACGCTTGTACGGGTACTTGATGCGGTCGCCGCTGTAGAGGTTCTCGAGCTGGGACACGCCACGCAGGCAGATGCGCGGCGGGTACGCCTGGGGGATCGTCGTCCCGGCGATCGTGGTGGTGTCGTAGGGCGCGCCCTCGACCAGCTTCACCTTGCCGTCGGCCACGTGGACGAGATGGCCGCAGGCGCCGTCGCAGTTGTTGGAGTGACCGGTGCGCACGAGCTGCTCGACCACGGGCGGCGCGGCCGCCTCGGCCGGCTGCAGGCCGCCTAGGAACGTGTCGTCGACGAGCTTGCCGCCCGCCGCCACGGCGCCGGCCGCGACGGCGCTGCCGATCAGGAACTTGCGGCGGGTGAAACGCCAGCCGGGTGGCTGACCGCCCTGCTTGCCCTCGGAGTTGGTCGGCTCAACGTCGTCGGACATCTGCCCCTCCCCATGTGCGCTCGCACCTCGTACGCGGCAGAGCTCCCGCCGGTCTTCGGCGGTCGCTCGCCCGTGCGGGTCCCGGCGCTCCTTTCCAAACACGAGGAGGTCGGTGCGTTTCCACACCGGCCCACGACGCCGCTCCCCCCGGAAACGGCGCCCCATGGTCTGTCCATGGTACGGCCGGCCAACCCTGGCGCCGCATGCGCCGTAGGGGTGGCGGGCTTGGAGCAAGGACTCCCTGACGGCTCCATGCTAGCAGCGTTGCCACGCCCGGCAACCTTGCCGGGGGCGGCGCCGGCCGGCGCAGGCACGGTGGCTTGACTTAAGTCAAGCCCGCCTAGACGCCGAAGGCCCCCGTGCCCCACGGCGACGAGGCCACCGCGGCGGCCACGGCCATGGCGTCGTCGCCTCTTCGCAGGGCGACCAGGATGGGGCCGTACAGGCCGTTGTGCAGCGTGGCGATGGTCGCCGTGAAACCCTCGGCCCAGCTCGTGTAGGCCTTGACGCCGACGCTGTTCATGACCGTGGCGCCGGGCTCCGGCATGGTCGTATCGAGCGGGTTGTACCGTGCCGAGTTGAACCAGTGGCCGCCTTCGGCGAGCTCCCACGACGTGACCGCCGTCAGGTTCTGCGACGTGACCGGCATGCCCAGGTAGCCGAGCAGCGCCCGCGCCCACGACAGCGGCGAGTAGGCGCCGCCCGCGCCGCTGACCGGATGGTAGCCGGCGGCGCGGGCGGCCGCGGCCGCCGCCCTGGCGGCGGCCGCGGCCGCCGCCCTGCGTGCCCTGGCCTGCTCGACCAGCGACTGGACCTTGGCCTGCGCGGCGGCCAGCAGGCTCTGCCCGCGGCGCACCTCGCCGGCGATCTCGCTGCGCTCGACGCCGACCTGGGTCAGCAACCCGACGGCCCGCTTGCGGTCGCCGGCCAGGCGCCGGCCGCG
>DATIYD010000296.1:0-2158 GCA_035517975.1 Thermoleophilia bacterium
GCCGCGTCTCGAGCCGACCGGCCTCGGCCGCGCGCCGGTTGATCGCCTCGACGCCGCCGTACCTCTCAATGAGATCGAACAGGCCGTCGACGAGGCGGTTGCCCGGGGCGCTCAGAAGGCCACTCACGGCCGCCACGTCGGTTGCCCGGATACGAAGCTTGGCGCGCATGGCGTCACGCGTGTCCATCACGTCTCCTTTGCGTAGGCTCCTCGAGGGCGGGGCTGCGGCCGTTCACGAGACGACGCCGCCCAGCGTGCGCAGGGCCCGCACGGACCGCAAGCGGTGCGCCTGGAGCAAACTGTGGCCACGGCTTCTGCGTCACGTCAATGAATCCGCAGGATATCCTGCGTCATGGCATCGATCTGTGATTGACTGGCCGGTGAGAATGCCGAAGAGACCGCAGCATCTTCGGTGACGTCGGGTTCGATCCCGAGAAACCACGCCGACCGCGAAAGGCCCGCATGGATGCCATCGACCGCAAGATCCTCGCCGCCCTGCAGCAGGACGGAAGGCAGACCAACGCCCACTTGGCCGATGCCATCGGCCTTTCGGCGTCGGCGACCCTCGAACGCGTGCGACGCCTGGAGCAGGACGGCGCCATCGCCGGCTACCGGGCGATCGTGGCGCCCGAGGCCCTCGGCCTGTCGGTCCAGGCGCTCATCGGCGTTCGGCTGCGGGTGCACGCGCGCGGCAACATCGAAGCGTTCGAGAGCCGTGTGGCCGCGCTGCGCAGTCTCGTCAGCGGCTTCCATGCCACCGGGCAGTTCGACTACGTCCTGCGCGTGGCCGTCCGCGACCTCCGTCACCTGCGCGAGATCATCAGGGTCGACCTTGCGGCCCTGCCGGGCGTGGCGAAGCTCGAGACCATGGTGGTGCTGAGCGAGGTCAAGCGCGACGCGGGCTGGCCCATCGCCCTGGAACGCGACGTCGAAAGCGCGACCGCGTCCGGCGGGGAATAACCTCACTCACACAAACTTCCACACAACATCTTGCACTAACCCCTCGGAAGTGCTTAGAGTTCCACAAACTTCCTCGCCGGGAGGCTGCAATGGGGACGGCCATACCTGAAGAACGGCGGCTCGTGATCATGGAGCACGTGCGCAGCCGGTCGCTGGTCAAGCCCGCCGAGCTCGCCGACGAGCTCGGGGTCTCGATCGAGACCATCCGGCGTGACCTGGTCGCCCTCGAAGAGGACGGCCTCGTGCGCCGTGTCTACGGCGGCGCCACCCGCTCCACCCCGCGCGCCTTCGAGCCCGCGTTCGAGAAACGCCGCATGCACCACCGCGATCGCAAGCAGGCCATGGCCCAACTGGCCGCCGGCCTGATCGGACCCGGAGACACCCTGATCCTCGACATCGGCTCGACCGTCGCCGAGCTCGCGGCCGGGATGCCGCACGCCTACCATGGCATCGTGCTCACCAACTCCCTGCTCGTCGCCAACACCCTGGCCGGCCGCGACGGCGTCGAGGTGATCACCTCGGGTGGCCGGGTGCGATCGGGCGACCTTGCCTGCTTCGGGCCGTCGAGCGAGGCGTTCTTTCGCGACTACTTCGTCGACAAGGCCTTCGTCGGCGCCGGCGGCGTGCACGCCGAGATGGGCCTCACCGACTACTACCCCGACGAGATCGCCTCGCGCCGCGTCATCCTGGAGCACGCCGCCGAACGCTACGTGCTGGCCGACTCCTCGAAGCTCGGCCAGGTGGCCATGGGCAAGGTGTGCGACGTCGCCGCGCTCAGCGCGGTGATCACCGACGACCGCGCGGACGCCGACGAAGTCAGGCGCCTCGAAGAGGCGGGACTCGTCGTCATGGTCGCGACCGTGGACAACGACACGACAGCCGCAGCGCACGCGAAGGGAGGGCAGTAGGCCAGCGTTTGGCGCTGAAATGGGGATTCTTGCCTCATCACGCCCTGCGAAGATCACGACAGCCGGACTCGCGGTCCGGTGAAGGAGAGGGCAATGGCCACGCAAGACACTGCCGACAAGCACCTCGCGCAGTACGGCTACCATCAGGAATTCGATCGCTCGCTCAAGCGGTTCGCCTCGTTTGCCATCGGGTTTTCGTTCATCTCGATCACGACCGGCATCTTCACCACCTACGGCTTCGTCCTGAACTCGGCGGGTCCGCTCGGCATCTGGACCTGGCCGATCGTCAT
>DATIYD010000297.1:0-3320 GCA_035517975.1 Thermoleophilia bacterium
GCGGCCGCTCGCCCGCTCGCCTGGCGGCCGGTCTGCCGCGACCTGCCGTCGGCGCCCAGCCGGTGACCGTACGGCGGGTTCGTCACGATCAGACCGGGAGCGTGGGGGTCGAGTTCGGCAGGACGAGTCAGGTCGGCGAGCTCGCGCCGCTCCACGCGCACGAGCTCCACCAGACCGGCGCGGGCGACGGCCGCTCGAGCAAGCTCGACGGCACGGCCGTCGCGGTCGAAGCCGAAGGCGATGGGCGTGATGGCGCCGCCCGGGCGGGAGCGCGCGGCGCGCAGGCGGGCGAGCGCCGCAGCGCGGCGCTCGCCCGCCTGCGCCACGAGCTTCGTCCACAAGGCGGGATCGTGCCCTTGCCAGCCGGCGAAGCCCCAGTGCGGCCCATCGGCGCCGGCGGCATCGCGCAGCAGGCCGGGAGCGATGTCGGCGGCCAGGAGGGCGGCTTCGATGGGCAGCGTGCCCGACCCGCACAGCGGGTCGACGACGCTGCCCCCCGCCGCCGCCAGCTCCGGCCAGCCGGCGCGCAGCAGCAGGGCCGCCGCGAGGGTCTCCTTGAGCGGCGCCTCGGCCTGCGCGCCGGGCGTGCGATAGCCACGCCGGTGCAGGCTGTCGCCCGAGAGGTCGAGAGCCACCACGGCCTCGCGCCGGCCGACGTAGACGTTGACGCGCACGTCTGGGCGGGCCGGATCGACCGACGGGCGGCGCCCGAAGCGTGCGCGCAGCTGGTCGACGATCACGTCCTTGGTGCGTCGCGCGCCGAAGAGCGTGTTGGTCACGCCCACGGGCGCCCCCAGACCGGCGAAGTCGACGGCGAGCGTGCCGTCGGGCGACAGATGCGCCGCCCAGTCGATCGCGGCCAAGCCCGACCAGAGCGCCTCGGGGTCGCCCTCGAGCGGCACGACGGCCAGGCGCAGCAGTACCCGCTGCGCCACGCGCGACCACAGGCAGGCGCGGTACCCCAGCTCGAGCGGTCCCGCGAACGACGCGCCGCCGCGCTCGGGTCGAACGGCGCCGCCGCGTTCGCCCCGCGTGCCGCCGCCGTTCGGCGTGGCGCCAGGGCCGGCCAGCACGCGCAGCTCGTCGACCAGCAGCGCCTCGGCGCCCGTCGCCGCGGTCGCGAAGAAGTGCAGGTCGGTGTCTCGAGGGGTGCGTGTCATGTCATCACGCTAGCACACGGCCGCAGCCCTGGGCCGTGGCGCGTCGTGCTACCATGCGGCCTTCAGCTGCGATGCGGCCTTCAGCTGCGATGCGGCCTTCAGCTGCCATGTGGCCTTCAGGCAACCAGCGGGGCGGTGAAGCGATGCGATACTCCACGGCCGGTCTTGGGCGGGTCTTCGTCGTGCGTCTCGACGACGGCGACGTCGTGCACGAGGCGATCGAGGCCCTCGCTCGGGACGAGGGCGTGGCTCGCGCCGCCGTGCTCGTGCTGGGCGGCGCCGACGACGGCAGCCGCGTCGTGGTCGGTCCGCACGACGGCCGGGCGGCGTTGATCGAGCCCATGGAGCGCGTGCTGCATGGCGTGCACGAGATGGCCGGCGTGGGCACGCTGTTTCCCGACACCGAGGGAAGGCCCCGGCTGCATCTGCACGCCGCCTTCGGCCGCGACGACCGCGTGACCGCCGGCTGCATCCGTCTCGGCGTGACGACCTGGATCGTGGGCGAGGTGATCGTCTTCGAGCTCACAGACAGCCGGGCCGAGCGCCGGCCCGACGTCGCCACCGGCTTCGAGCTGCTCGAGCCGTAGGGACCCCCGGCCGACGTGCGCGGTGATCGCGCCGCTCACGCCGCGACGGTCACCTTCGCGTGCCGCACCGCCGCCGGTCGCGCCCGCGGCGTCAGGCGGCCGCCTGGTCGGGCTGCAGCAGCCCCAGGATGTTGCCGTCGGGATCGCTGATGTAGGCGAGCCAACCGACGTGCGGCACGGCCATCTTGGCAAGGGCGAGTCCGCCGCCGAGCGCCGTGACGCGGGCGAGCGTCTCGTCGAGCCACTCCACCTGGACCGTGCAGACGAAGGCGTTGATCGCCGTGCCGGCGCCGGGCGCGCCGGCCGGCCGGCGCACGAGGCCGCCGTCGATGCCGGGCTCGTCCTTGGGGCCGGTCTCGATCAACCAGTAGTCCATCGCCTCCTGTCGCACGAAGCGCCAGTCAAGCAGCTCGGTGTAGAAGGCGATCAGGGCGTCCGGATCGGACGCGTGGACCTCGAAGTGGATCACTCTCGGCATGCCGCATCCCTCCGGTCAGTCGTCGATGGCTTGAGCGGCCAGTGTCCAGAAGTCGCGGCAGGCGGGCGGAGGTTCGGGCGACTCCCAGGCACGCGGCGTCATGAGGATCGTGATCATCTCCTCGCGGGGGTCGGTGCGCCAGACGGTGCCCATGCCGCCGTCCCAGCCGTAGCGACCGGGGGCGCTCGCCAGGTCGTCGCGCCTGGTGTCGACCATCACGCCGAACCCCCAGCCGTGGGCCTCGAAGAAGCCGGGCAGCAGCGCGCCACGTGCCCTCTGCTCCGGCGTGAGCCGGTCGCTGGTCATGAGCTCGACCGCCGGACGCGAGAGGATGCGATCGCCACCGCCGGCACTACCGTCATCGCCGCCCCCGCCATCGGCGCGTCCGTGCTCGAGGAGCATCTGGGCGAAGCGCAGATAGTCGTCGGCGGTCGAGACCAGGCCGCCGGCGCCCGACGGGAACACCGGTGGACGGCTCCACTGGCCGTCCGGCGCGTCGTAGACGACCGTCGCGCCGGTCGCGGGGTCGGTCCCGTAGCAGGCTCCGAGACGGCTCAGCTTCTCGGCCGGCACGCTGAAGGCGGTGTCGGCCATGCCGAGCGGGGCGAAGATCTCGTCGCGTAAGAACTGCTCGAAGGGCACGCCCGCGGCTCGCGCGATCAGCACGCCGAGCACGTCGGAGCCGGTGCTGTAGAGCCAGCGCTCGCCGGGCTGGTAGGCCAGCGGCAGCGAGCCGAGGCGCCGCAGGTACTCGTCGGGTTCGGGCACGCCCGCCGGCTGCGGCGGGCCGACGGCCACGCCGAGCTCCAGCGCTGCATCGAGCAGGGGCAGATCTCCGGGCCGTGCCATCAGCAAGCCGAAGCCCATGGTGAAGGCGAGCAGGTCGCGCGTCGTGATGGCGCGCTGCGCCGGCACGGTGTCGTCGAGCGGGCCGTCGAGGCGTCGCACCACACGCCGCCCGGCGAGCTCCGGCAGCAGGCGATCCACCGGTTCGTCGAGGCGCAGCAGGCCGCGCTCGACGAGGATCAGGGTGGCGACCGCCGTGATCGGCTTGGAGAGAGAGGAGATGCGAAAGATGGTGTCGCGGGTGATCGG
>DATIYD010000298.1:0-10179 GCA_035517975.1 Thermoleophilia bacterium
CCCGCGAGCAGGGCGTCCAGGTCCGTCTCACCGGCGGCCTCGCCGTGCGACGCTACTGCACCGACCTCGACTTCATGGACCGCGAGTACTCCGACATCGACGTCGTCGGCCTCTCGTCGCAGACCCGGGAGCTCCATCAGGTGTTCAGCGGGCTCGGCTACGCCGAGAACCGGTACGTCACACAGGCCACCGACGCAGGGCAGCTCCAGTACGTCAAGGCCGAGACGCTCGTGCCGCCCGCCACCGGCGACGGCGCCGAGGCGCACGAGCCGCCGATCGTCGACCACGTCGACATCTTCCTCGACGTCATGAAGATGGACCACGATGTCGACGTGCGCGACCGGCTCGACATCGACGACTACGCCATCTCACCCGCCGACGTGCTGATCGCCAAGCTGCAGATCGGCAAGCTCAACCAGAAAGACGCGCACGACGTCATCGCCCTGCTCAAGGACGTCCCCCTGCACGACGCCGACGGCGCGGCCACGATCGACGTGCGCCACGTCGCAGAGACCTGCTCGCGCGACTGGGGGCTCTACCACGACATCACGACCAACCTCGACGTCGTCCTGGCCATGGTCGACGACTACGGCCTGGCGCAGGCCGACCTCGAGCGTGTCTGCGAGCGCCTGGCCGCCGTCAAGGAGGCGGTCGAAGACGCGAGCAAGCCGATCAGCTGGCGCCTGCGGGCGCGCGTGGGCGAACGGGTGGCATGGCGACGCGAGGTCGAAGACACCGAGGGCACGCAGCTGATCGCCCCCGAATGGGACTGGCGGCGCGACCTCGGGTAGTCCGCCGCGTGAGCCGGGCTCGTCCGCTGTTCGACGGCGAGACCACACGACGAGATCAAGGGAGCAAGAGCATGATCGGCCACATCGGGAGCGTCGAGGGCCAGCCGCTCAGCGGCGAGGACATCGAGGGGGTCGTCAAACGACTGCTGGTCGGGCCGGCCGACGGCTGGCAGGGCTGGGCGCTGCGCCTCTTCGAACTGGCGCCGGGCGGCCACACGCCACGCCACCATCATCCCTGGCCACACATCAACTACATCACGGCGGGCCGCGGCATCCTGCACATCGACGGGACCGACAACGCGGTCGAGGCCGGCTCGTTCGCCTACGTGCCGGCCGGCGCGACGCACCAGTTCGGCAACGCAGGCGACGAGACGTTCGCCTTTCTGTGCATCGTGCCCGCGGAGGGCGAGAGCTAGAGGCGACCCGGCCCGCGTCGGGGACAAGCCGCCGCGCAGCGGGCGCGGCGACACCGGCCCCGCCGGGAGCTGTGCCCTACAGGAACTCGTAGAGCGGGAAGGCCTCGAGCAGGTCGATGACCTCCTCGCGGATCTCCGCGAGCACGGCCGGCTTGCCGCGGGCCGCCATGGCGCGCAGGATCAGGCGCGCGGTCTGGCGCATCTCGACCTCGGTGAAGCCGCGTGTGCTCACCGCCGGCGAGCCCACGCGCAAGCCGCTCGCCACGTTCATGGCGCTCTCGTCGAAGGGCACCACGTTGCGGTTGGCGGTGATGTTCACCGATTCGAGCAGCTCCTGGCATTCGATGCCGTTCAGGCCGGTGCCGCGCAGGTCGACCAGGGCCAGATGCACGTCGGTGCCGCCCGACACGAGACGCAGGCCGCCGTCTGCCAGCGACTCGGCGAGCGCCGCCGCGTTGGCCACGATCTGACGCTGCAGGCGGCGGAACTCCTCGCTGCGGGCGATGCGCAGGCAGACGGCTTTGGCCGCCACGACGTGAGCGAGCGGGCCTCCCTGCATGCCGGGAAACACGGCCCGGTCGATCGCCCGGGCGTACTCCTTGCGACACATGATGAGGCCGGCGCGCGGTCCGGTGAGCGTCTTGTGCGTGGTCGAGGTGACGACGTCGCAGAAGGGCACCGGGTTCGGGTGCAGCCCTGCCGCGATGAGGCCGGCGATGTGGGCGATGTCGGCCAGCAGCAGGGCGCCTACCTCGTCGGCGATCTCGCGAAAGGCGCCGAAGTCGATGGTGCGCGGGTACGAGCTGTAGCCGCAGATGATGAGCCTGGGCCGGTGCTTGAGGGCCAGCTCGCGGACCTCGTCGTAGTCGATCGTCTCGGTGTCGCGACGCACGTGGTAGGGCACCGCGTTGTAGATGACGCCGGAGAGGTTCAGGTTGAGGCCGTGCGTGAGGTGGCCCCCGTGAGCCAGCTCCATGGCCATCAGGGTGTCGCCCGGATCGAGCAGGGCGAAGAGCGCGGCCAGGTTGGCCGAGGAGCCGGAGTGGGGCTGCACGTTGGCGTGCTCGGCGCCGAACAGTTCCTTGCAGCGGTCGATGGCGAGCTGCTCGACGGCGTCGATCACGTCGCAGCCGCCGTAGTAGCGAGCCCCGGGATAGCCCTCAGCGTACTTGTTGGTGAGCACCGAACCGGTGGCCTCGAGCACCGCCCTGCTGGCGAAGTTCTCTGAGGCGATCAGCTCGAGCGTCTCCTGCTGGCGGCGCAGCTCGGCGCGCAGCAGTTCGTTCAGGTCGGGATCGAGCTCGTAGAGGGGCTCGCGCCGCCACTCCTTACCCACGGGGTTCACGCGAACGCCCTCCTCGAGTCGCCGTGTCCGGGGATCGGCGCGCCACCGGAAAGCGACGCCGCCGCCGCTCATCTTACCAAGCGGCCCGACCGCGGCCTACCCCCGCATGCGCGTGCCGGCGGGATCGTGGAACGGCTGCTCGGACAGAGTGGCCGGCACGCTCGTGCCGGCCACATCGACGGCAACGATCCCTGGAGCGCCGTTCGGGTCGGCGGCCGCGTCTCCGGCGACGGCCGCGCCCGGAAGCTCGCCGGGCGCGGCCTCGACGAGGGCGAGGCCGACGGCTGCGCCGACGGTATGGCCGTAGGCGCCCGACGTGACGCGACCCACGACGGCGCCTGCCAGCAGCAGCGACTCTCCGCCGTGAAGCAGGGCTTGGGGATCGTCGAGCTTCACCCCGACGAGACGCCGGCGCGACGGACCGGCGGCGCGGTCGCGCAGCGCCGCGCGGCCAACGAACTCGGTGTCCTTGTCGAGGGCGACGGTGAAGCCGAGACCCGCCTCGAACGGCGTGTCGGCGGGACCCATGTCGGCGCCCCAGTGGCGAAAGCCCTTCTCGGCGCGCAGGCCGTCGAGGGCGTGGTAGCCGCCCGGCCGCAGGCCGAACGGGGCGCCGGCCGCCATGAGGTCGTCGTAGAGGGCCGGCAGCGATTCGGCAGGAGCATAGAGCTCCCAGCCCAGTTCTCCGGCGTACGAGATGCGCAGGGCCAGGCACAGCGCGCGGCCGACCTCGATCCTCTTCCCCATGCCGTACGGGAAAGCGGCGTCGTCGAGCGCCGCGCCGGTGAGCGTAGCCAGCACGTCGCGCGAGAACGGGCCCGTCAGGCTCAGCACGCCGAGGGCCGAGGTGACGTCGACGACGACGGCCGTATCGCCGTGGCGCGTGAGCCAGGGCAGGAGCTTGCTCTGCGTCGTGGTGGGCGCGACCACCAGGAAGTCGTCGGGTGCCAGGCGTGTGACGGTCACGTCGGCCTCGATGCCGCCGCGCTCGTTCAGCAGGCAGGTGTAGGTGACGGAGCCCGGTGCGCGATCGAGATCCGACGAAAAGAGCCGCTGCACGGCGCCGAGCGCCGCCGCACCCTGCACCCGGAACTTCGCAAACGACGACAGGTCGAACAGGGCGGCCGCCTCGCGTGCCGCGCGATGTTCCGCCGCGGCGGCCGCGAACCAGTTCTGGCGGCCATACGAGTAGCGGTAGACGGGCGCCGTGCCGGGCGGCGCGAACCAGTTTGCCCGCTCCCAGCCGGCGGTCTCGCCGAAGCACGCTCCCGCCGCGGCGAGGCGCTCGTAGAGCGGCCCGCGCCGCAGGCCGCGCGCGGTCTCCGGCTGCAGGTTCGGCCAGTGCATCGCGTAGAGCCGCCCGAGCGACTCCCGCGTGCGTTCGAACAGGAAGGCGGCCGTGGTCTGCTCCGGAGAGAAGCGGCGCACGTCGACCTCGGCCACGTCGGTCACCGGTGAGCCGGCGTCGATCCAGGCGGCGAGGGCGCGGCCCAGGCCGGGCCCGAGGATGATGCCCTGCGAGTTCAGACCGGCGGCCACGAACAGCCCCGCGATCTCGGCCGTCTCCCCGAGCAGGAACGCACCGTCGGGCGTGAAGCTCTCGGGAGCGTTCAGGAAGTGTTCGACGGCGGCCTTGCGCAGCGCCGGCACGCGCAGCCGGGCTTTGGCCAGCGACGGCTCGAAATGACGCCGGTCGGGCTCGAACTCGCCGAAGGCGAAGTCGGGCGGGATCGAAGCCAGCGTGCGCGGCTTGCCCTCGGGTTCGAAGGCGCCGACGACGAAGCCGCCGCGATAGTGGCGCACGTAGACGTGACCGTCGAGGTCACGCAGGATCGGCAGGTCGCGGTCGGCCCCCTCGACGAGCCCCGTCTGCACCCACATGTGCTCGGCGGCGTGCAGGGCGAGGCGCACGCCGGCGAGTCCCGCCACGGCGGGCGACCAGAGGCCGGCGGCGATCACCGCGACCTCGCACTCGATCGTGCCGCGGTCGGTCTCGACACCGGTCACTCGAGACCCCTCGCGGCGCAGGCCGACCACACGGCAGTCCTCGACGAACCTCACGCCGAGCTCAAAGGCCGCTCTCGCGGTCGCCAACGCCGCCACCCCGGGATTGACGGTCGCATCGCCCTCGAACAGCGCCCCGCCGACGAGGCCCCGCACGTCGACCGGAGGCCAGGCCTCGGCGATCTCGGCCGGCCCGAGCCGGCGCGCCGGCAGACCGTGGTGGCGCGCCATGGCCAGGGCGTAGTCGAGCTCCGTCATGCGCTCCGGGGTCTGGGCGATCGACAGGGAACCGCTCTCGTAGTAGCCGGGATCGATGCCCGAGCGTGCGGCGAGGGCCGCGTAGAAGTCGCGACTGTACATCGCCATCTCGGTCTGTGCGTGAGTGCCTCGCGTGCGAGTGACCAGGCCGGCCGCGTGCCAACTGGTGCCGCAGCCCACGCGGCCGCGCTCGAGCACGACGGTGTCGCGCCAGCCGAGCTCGGCCAGGTGAAAGGCGACCGAGGCCCCGACGATGCCGCCACCGATGACGACGGCGCGGGCACGAGCGGGCGGATCGTCGACGGCACGCGGGTCGAACGAGCGCGCGCTCAGCGTGGCGTCGCGCAGGTGCTCGGGCGGGTGGTTCGGGGCCGGGTCACGCAGGCGATCGGGCGGCTCGCTCATGGGGCTCCTCGTGCGAAGGGCATCGTTGATCGCTCGCTTGATACCCGGCAGAAGCCGCCTGGCGGCTGTTGGATCGGGCGCGCCCGGCGCGGACGGAGCGCCGGGCCACCTAGCGGCGCGGCGTCGCGATCGCTTCGAGTCCGCTCGGCACCTCATCGGCCGCGTCGTCGTCGGCCGCGTCGAGCCTGGCGCGCCGGGCGTTGCGGATGCGGCGCAGCTCAAAGCCGGCCCAGAGCGCGATCAGCACGGTGGCGACCCCACCGATCCCCAGAGCGACCCGCACGCCGAAGTGCGCCGCGATGAAGCCGATCAACGGCGAGCCGATCGGCGTGGAGCCCAGGAACACCATCGCCCAGAGCGCCATCACTCGTCCCCGCATGGCGCCGGTCGAGTGGAGCTGGAGCAGGGCGTTGGCCGTGGCGATGAACATGATGCTGAACACGCCCATCGGCACGAGCAGGACGAAGGCGAACGACAGGGTCGGCGCCGCCGCGACGGCGAGGATGAGCGCGCCGAACGCGAGGGTGACACCCACGAGCAGCTGGTAGCTCGGTCGGCGGCGCGAGGCGATGATGAGCGCGCCGGCCAGGGCGCCGATGCCCATGGCGGTCATCAGGGCGCCGAGAGTGCCCCCGCCGCGATGGAAGAGATCGCCGGCGTACAGAGGCAGGACCACGCTGAAGTTGTAGGCGAGCGTCCCGATGACGGCCATCATCACCAGCGGCACGCGCAGCTCCCAGTCGTGCCAGGAGTAACGCAGCCCGGCCCGGATCTGGCCCTTGGCGCGGCCGACCGGCGGGCGGCGGTGCAGCTCCGCGGCTCGCATGGCCCAGAGCGCGGCGATCACCGCGGCAAAGGAGACGGCGTTGGCCAGGAACGCCCACGAGATGCCGGCGGTGGCGATCAGCAGACCGGCGATCGCCGGACCGACGATGCGCGACGCGTTGACGATGACGCTGTTCAGACCGACCGCGTTGGTGAGGTCGTCGGGCCCCACCATCTCGATGGCGAAGCTCTGGCGCGAGGGGTTGTCGACGACGTTGATGAAGCCGTAGACGAGCGCCAGCGCCCACACCATCCAGAGCCGCACGGCCCCGCTGGCCACCAGGGCGAAGAGCACGGCGGCCTGCACGGTGAACGCGGTCTGCGTGACGAGCAGGACGCGGCGCTTGTCGAAGCGGTCGGCCACGAGACCGCCGAGCAGGCCGAAGGCGAGCACCGGGAGGAACTGGAGCGCCATC
This sequence comes from Thermoleophilia bacterium, assembly GCA_035517975.1. Classification (GTDB taxonomy): domain Bacteria; phylum Actinomycetota; class Thermoleophilia; order UBA2241; family UBA2241; genus Bog-752. The sequence goes on from DATIYD010000298.1 coordinate 6,461, forward strand.
GTGATGCCCAGGTAGAAGGCGTTGTGCGTGAGCTCGTACACGAGCCAGCTTTGGGCCGTGGACTGCATCCAGGTGCCGCTCTGCGAGATCGTCTGGCCGAAGAACCAGAGACGGTAGTTGCGCGTGCGCAGCGAGCGGAACATGCGCGCGACGAGCGCGGGCTCCCTGGGCGTGCCGGCTGTGACGGGAACGCCGCTCAACGATCGTCCTCGAGCAGGCGCTCGAGGACCGGCAGCGCCTGGCGGACCACGGCGACCTCAGACGCCTCTAGCCTGGCGAGGCGCCTGGCCAGAAAGGCGGTCTTGCGCGTGCGGGTGCGCTGCACTACGCGGGCTCCGGCGGTCGTCAAGGTGACACGCGCCACCCGGCGATCGGCCGGGTCGGCTTCACGCCGCACGAGTCCTCGTCGCTCGAGCGTGGCCACCATGCGGGTCACGCTCGGCGGCGTGACACGCTCGCAGGCGGCCAGACCGCCCAGCGTGATCGGACCGCGCAGCTCGATCGTCACGAGCGCCGAGGTCAGCGACGGGCTCAGGTCGTCGGGGGTCTGGCTGCGCAGGCGGCGGGCCAGACGGTTGAGCACGAGGCGCAGCCGGGCGGCGAGCTCGGGCTCTGCCACTTGGGTCGGCACGACGGCTTCGAGCGGCGTGGGTGCGGGTGTCCGTCTGGTCGGCACAGCAATAGTTTACCACGTTAATTACTCACAGGAAACAAATTGACCGTGCCCGCCCTACGCGGCGGCGGCCTGCTCCCCTCGGCCGGCCAGCAGGGCGCGGGCGCGAGCCGCCCGGGCGGCCGCTGTCAGCGCCGCGATATCGTAGACGCCGTAGTGTCGGCGTCCGTTGATGAAGAACGTGGGCGTACCGGTGACGCCGCTCAGATCCGCCCCATCCACGTCGCGGGCGATGTGAGCCGCGCCCGCGTGGCGGCGCAGGTCGTCCGCGAAGCGTCCCTCGTCGAGACCCAGCTCGCGCGCGTAGGCCATCAGGTCGGAGACGCGCAGGCCGGGATCCTGGTGGGCGAGCAGGCGATCGTGCATCTCCCAGAACGCGCCCTGGGCCGCCGCGGCCTCGGCCGCCTCGGCGGCGAGCTGCGCCGTCGGGTGCACGTCGTTCAGGGGCAGATGGCGCCACACGTAGCGCACGTCGCCCGCGCCTGCCAGCAGCTCCCGGATGACCGGCTCCGCGCGGCCGCAGTACGGACATTCGAAATCGGCGTACTCCACCACCGTGACCGGCGCGCCGAGGGGCCCGCGGATATGGTCGAGCTCGTCGTCGACGGCGACGGCCAGGTCGACGATGGGCTCCGACGAGCCGAGCAGGGCGCGTATGCGAAAGCGCTTCGGCAGCAGATCTGTCACGCGAAAGACGGTCCAGGTCGAGACGGCGGCGAGCGCGGCGGCGCTCAGCACGCCGAGCTTGGCCTCCTGGAGCTGGGTGCCGCTGAAGGCGAGCGACGAGACGAGCAGCGAGACTGTGAAGCCGATGCCGGCCACGGCGCCGCCGCCGATCACCGCCGCCCAGCCGACCGGCGGCCGCAACCGGCCGCGGCTCAGCCGGCTCATGAGCCACGACCCGCCCACCACGCCGGCCGGCTTGCCGACGACGTACCCCACGATGATGCCCAGGGTGATCGGCGAGCTGAAGGCGCGAGCGAGAAACCCGCCGCCGACCGCGATGCCGGCGTTGGCGAGGGCGAAGAGCGGCACGATCAGGTAGCTCGTCCACGGGTGGAACCGCTGGGCCAGGCGCTCGTTGGGCGAGATGGCCGACTCGACACCGGTGCGGGCCGCCCGCGCGAGCTCGGGCGTGGGCTGCTCGCGGAACAGGCGAAAGCGCTCGCTCGCGCGCTCGAGGTCGGGCCGAGCCGCCGGGTAGGCGTACACCAGCAGCCCGAGCACGAGGCCGACCACGACCGGGTCGACGCCCGACTCGAAGAACGCGACCCAGGCGGCCAGGCCGAGGGCCGCGTAGACGGCGCCCAGCCAGCGTCCCGCCGATCGTACGGCGAAGACCAGGCCGAGCAGCGCGAGGCCGACCAGCAGCGGCGTCAGGGTCAGCGAGGTCGTGTAGACGGTCGCGATGACCACCAGGGCGACCAGGTCGTCGACCACGACCACGGTGAGCATGAAGGCGCGCAGCCGATCGGGGAAGCGCGGCCCGAGCAGCACGAGCAGGCCGAGGGCAAAGGCCGTATCGGTCGACATCGCGGCGCCCCAGCCGTGAGCTCCGGGACCGCCGGCGTTGATCGCGAGGTACAGCAGCACGGCCACCGCCATGCCCGACAGTCCGGCGACGATGGGCAGCGCCGCGCGACGGCGCTCGCGCAGCTCGCCCAGATCGAACTCGCGCCGCGCCTCGAGCCCCACGACGAAGAAGAAGAACGTCATGAGGCCGTCGTTCACCCAGTGACGCAGGTCCTGGGCGATGCCGGCGGAGCCCAGCCGCACCGCCAGCGTCGTGCGCCACAGGGTGTCGTACGACGAAGGGTCGAGGTTCACCCAGAGAAGCGCCGCGACCGTGGCCGCCAGCAGGATGGTGGCGCTGCCGGTCTCGGTGCGCAGGAACTCGCGCAGCGGGGTCTCCAGGTTGCGCGTCCAGGCCGTGCCGCGCGACAGCGGCGTCTCGGGGGCCTCAGCCACCGGGGTCCCGGTATGTGGCGGTCTGTTCCGTGAGGTTCGTCATGCGAGTCGAGCGAACGCCTTGTCGGTCTATGACCGAAGGGGTCGACTGACCTCCTCTTCCCCGCTCGCCTGCGTTCACGCCGTCGCGGCGGTCGCGCGCGGCGCGCGAGACAGTCTCCCGTGGGCAGGGTGGTATCGTCGGCGCATGGAGACGACGCCGCCCGCCGACAAGGGAAGCACGGCAGAGCCGGAGCGCCCGTCCGACCTCGACATGCGCTTCGCCGCCGCCGGCTTTCGGCTGAGCGACCTGCTGGTCGCGCTGATCGCGTTCGACCGGCGCGAATGCGGCGAGAACTCGTCGTTTTCGTACATCGTGCCGACCGAACCGTACGGTACTGCGCTGCTCGAGTCGGCAGACCGCGCGCCGCGCGCGCGGCTGGCGAAGCTGGTGCGCGCGATCGAAGCCGACGCCGGCTGGCTGTTCCTGCCGTTCTGTGTCTTCGGCGACGACCAGGTGCGCTGCGCCGACGGCGCCAGGGTCGCCCGCCGGCCCCCGCGCGAGCGAGGCGTCGACTGGCTGTCGCGCGCCCGGCCCGGCGACTGCGCCGGGGTGATCGTCGGCCGCGAAGGCGAGACGATCGTCGCGCGACCCGCCTTCAACGGCTGGACCGGCGGCGACAGCCTGATCGCCGTGCTCGACGAGCTCGGCGGCCTGCGCGGCCCGCTGCGCGCGTTCGTCGCCTCGTTCACGGCGCGCTGAAGACCGCCGACCGTCGGCGGCTCCGGCGTCGGCTCAGTCGAGCCCTGGGTAGCCGCCGAAGAGGCGGTCCGGGTCGTACCGCTCGCGCACCTCGCCGAGACGCCGCCAGACCTCGGGCGTGTAGCACGTCGCGGCGGCGCCCGGACGCGCGACGAGGTCGGCCTCGCCGGCGTACGAACCCGAGGCGAGCGGCGCCAGCGTCGTCACCGTCTCGCGCAGCCAGGCGTGGTTCGCGCCCGCGGCGGCCGGCTCGTCCCACACCGCGTAGAGCGAGAGCGAGATCCGTCCGAGCGCCGCGAAGGCCGCCCGCGGTGCGGCCGCGGCCGGTGGCTGGGC
>DATIYD010000299.1:0-13877 GCA_035517975.1 Thermoleophilia bacterium
CCGTGTGCTCATGTGGTCGAGTGTCAAGCACCCCGCCGCCACGGTCTACCCCGACAGCGACAAGATCGCCATCTGGACGGGCAACCGCGACGACGACGTCATGGTGCGCCGCACGAGCAACGTCGACTACTGGGACGGGGAATGAGCCGGCGCGGCACTCGCGATCGGCGGCGATGGGGTAGAATGCCCTGACGTCGACGAGGAGGTGGGGTCCAGAGAAAACGAACAGCAGACCGGCCCAGGCGCGCTTCTCTTTCGCGAAGTACGAGCTTCGACCATTCTCACCAGCGCCAGACCCCCGGCGTATCTTCAGCCGGCGGGTGACGAGGCGGAGGTTCATCGAAGTCTTCGGCGGATGCCTCCCGGCCCGACACGGTCGTGATCGAACCGACAAACCCCGCCGGCAACGGCGGCGACAAAACGGCTCGAACGTGTCGCTCGTACCGCGCGCGCCCGTTTCGAACGAAGCGAGGTCCCCATGTGCGGCATCGTAGGCTACGCCGGGCGCAGACCCGGCAAACCGATCATCCTCGACGGCCTGCGGCATCTCGAGTATCGCGGCTACGACTCGGCGGGCATCGCGCTGCTGCGCGACGGCGGCATCGACGTGGTGCGTTCGGTCGGCAACCTCGACGCCCTCGTCGCGGCCGCCGGCAACGGCGACTCGCCGGCGGTCGTCGGCCTGGGCCACACGCGCTGGGCCACGCACGGCCGGCCCTCGCACGACAACGCCCACCCCCACGACGACTGCACCGGCCGCATCTCGATCGTGCTGAACGGCATCATCGAGAACTACAAGGAGCTGCGCGCCGAGCTCGTGGAGCGCGGTCACACGCTCTCCTCCGAGACCGACGCCGAGGTCGTGGCGCACCTGATCGAGGAGAGCATCGCCGACGGTCTCGCCGGCGCCGTGCGCGCCACCGTGCCGCGGCTCGAGGGCAACTACGCGTTCTGTGCCGTTTCGGCCGACGAGCCACAGCTCATCGTCGGCACGCGCCACGAGGCGCCGCTGGTCGTCGGTCTCGGCGACCAGGAGTGCTTCATCGCGTCGGCCATCCCGGCCTTTCTCGGTCACACCCGGCGCGTGCTGGTGCTCAGCGACGGTGACGTGGTCACGATCACGGCCGACGGCGCCGCCGTGACCGACCGCGCCGGTCTCGAGGTCGAGCGCGAAGAGGGCGAGGTCACCTGGGATGCCGACGCCGCCGAGAAGGGCGGCTTCGAGACCTTCATGATCAAGGAGATCCACGAGCAGCCGCAGGCCCTGGCCGACACGCTGGCGGGGCGGCTGCTCGACGATGGGGAGGTCGACCTCTCCGAGGTCAACCTCCCCGACGAGCTGCTGCGCCGCATCCGCCGGGTGCTCGTCGTCGCCTGCGGCACCTCGTTCCACGCCGGCCTGATCGCTTCGTATGCCATGGAGTCGTTCACCGGCCTGCCGGTGCAGGTCGATCTGGCCAGCGAGTTCCGCTATCGCCGTCCGGTGCTCGACGACGAGGTCCTCGTGGTCGGCATCACCCAGTCGGGCGAGACGCTCGACACGCTGGCCGCCATGCGCCTCGCGCGCGAGGCCGGCGCCCCGGTGCTCGCCCTGACCAACATCATGGGGAGCCAGGCGACGCGCGAGGCCGACGCCGTGCTCTTCACGCGAGCCGGTCTCGAGATCGGCGTGGCCGCCACCAAGACGCACGTCTGCCAGATCGCCGCCCTGCTGCTCCTCACGCTGCACATCGCCCGTGTGCGCGGCACGCTCTCCGACGACGAGCTCCAGCAGGTGGGCCTCGAGCTCGCCGAGGTACCCGCCCTGGTCGAGGACTGTCTCGTCGCCAATCCCCAGGTCGAGGAGATCGCGCGGCGGTACGCCGGCGAGTCGTTCTTTCTGTACCTCGGCCGCCACATCGGCTACGGGGTGTGCCTCGAGGGCGCCCTCAAGCTCAAGGAGATCGCCTACATCCCGACCGAATCCTACGCCGCCGGTGAGATGAAGCACGGTCCCATCGCCCTGCTCGACGACGGGTCGCCGGTGGTCGTCGTGGCCAACGACGGCCCGGTCTACGGCAAGGTCGTCTCGAACATCGAAGAGGTGCGGGCCCGCGGCGCCGACGTGATCGCGGTGGCCACCGAAGACAACGAAGCGATCGAGGAGATCACCGCCGCCGTGCTGCGCATACCGCGCTGCGACCCGGTCGTGGCGGCCATGGTGGCGATCGTGCCGCTGCAGCTGCTGGCCTACCACATCGCCTCGCTGCGCGGCCTGAACGTCGACCAGCCGCGCAACCTGGCCAAGACCGTCACGGTCGAGTGAGGCTCGAGCGGCAGCCCGGCGTCACCGGCGTCGGCATCGACGCGGTCGAGGTCGATCGCGTGCGGCGCCTGCTCGAGCGCCTCCCGCGAGCCTACGGTCGCCTCTTCTCGGGGCAGGAGCGCGCCTACGCCGACGGTTTCGCCGATCCCTTCCCGCGCTACGCCGCCCGTTTCGCCGCCAAAGAGGCGGTGGGCAAGGCGCTCGGCATCGGCATCATCGGGTTCGTCTGGCGCGAGATCGAGGTGCTCTCGGGCGGCAAGCCGCGGGTCGCGCTCCACGGCCACGTGGCCGAGATCGCTCGACGACTGGGCGTCGCCCGGGTAGAACTGTCCCTGAGCCATACCGCCGGCATGGCCTACGCCGTGGCGGTCGCTGTGACCGAGGTGTCCGGGTCCGGTGCGGGACCCGGTCGCGAGACCCACGGCTCCCCTGCGGGAGCCGGTCACGAGGCGGGTGAAGGAGGATGACGATGCTCGAGTCGCTGTCGGTCGGGCTGCTCACGGCCGAGAAGATGCGGGCCACCGACGCGGCGGCCATCGACGGCCTCGGCATTCCCGGCGGCCACCTCATGGAGCGTGCCGGCGCCGCGGTGGCCCGCGAGCTCATGCTGGCCTTCGAGCCGGAGAGCGTGGTGATCTACGCGGGCAAGGGCAACAACGGCGGCGACGGCTTCGTCGTCGCCCGCGAGCTGTTCAACGCCGGTGTCGAGGTCACCGTGCTGGCGATCGCCGGGCGCGACGCCTACACGGGCGACGCCAGGCTGAACCTCGAGATCGCCGAGAAGCTCGGCGTCGAGATCGTCGACGGCGTCGAGCCGGTGGGCGACGCCGACGTCGCGGTCGACGCCGTGTTCGGCACCGGCTTTGCCGGCGTGGCCGAGGGTGCGCCGGCGGCCGCCATCGCCGAGATGAACTCCTCTGGGGCGGCGGTCGTCGCCCTCGACATCGCTTCGGGTGTCGACGCCTCGACCGGCGAGGTCGCCGGCCCGGCCGTGCTCGCCGATCTCACGGTCACGCTGCATGCGCCCAAGGTGGGCCACTTCGTGAGCCCCGGTGACCGTTGCGCCGGGCACGTCGTGGTCGTGCCGATCGGCATCCCGCCGGCGTGCGACGAGCAGCCCGACGTCTACGCGCTCACCCGCGACGCCGTCGGCCTGGTCGTGCGACCCAAGGGCGAGGCCGACCACAAACGCTCCGTGGGCACCGTGCTGGTGGCCGGCGGCTCGCGCGGCATGAGCGGCGCCGCCGCCATGGCCGCGCTCGGCGCGCTGCGCTCGGGCGCCGGGCTCGTGCACTGTCTCCTGCCCTCCGACCTCGTGGCCGAGAAGCCCTACCTCGAGGTCATCAACGTCGCGGCGCCGAGCGAAGGTCACCTGGGCCGCGCCGATGCCGAGGCCGTGCGCGTCCAGATGGGCCAGCTCAAGGCCACTGCCCTCGGTCCCGGCATGGGCCGCGACGACGAGACCGTCGCCCTGGTACGAGAGCTCGTCGCCGGTGGACCCGACGTGCCCCTCGTGATCGACGCCGACGGCCTGTTCGCCCTGGGCACCGACCTCGAGTCGCTCGCCGGCCGCGCGGCGCCGACCGTGCTCACGCCTCACGAGGGCGAGTTGGCCCGGCTGCTGGGCACGAGCGCCGCCGAGGTCGCCGCGCATCGCCTGGGCAGCGCTCGCGAGGCGGCCCGGCGCAGCGCCGCGACCGTGCTGCTCAAGGGTGCCCACACCATCGTCGCCGACCCCGACGGCACGGCGTTCGTCGTGCCGACCGGCAATCCCGGCCTGGCGACCCCGGGCACCGGTGACGTGCTGACCGGCATCGTCGCCGGCCAGCTCGCCAAGGGCCTCTCGGCCACCGAGGCCGCCTGCCTCTCCGCCTTCGTGCACGGCCTGGCCGCCGACCTCGCCGTCGAGACCGCGGTCAGCGCCGAGGGCATGATCGCGAGCGACCTCTTCGACTTCCTGCCGCTCGCGGTCGAGCGGCTCGTCCTGGGCGACGACGATCACGACGACCACGATCACTAGGCGCGCAACGAGGTCGCGCAAGCCTGAGCGGCGACGACGAGACGATCGTCGGCGCTAACCACTGCGGACGGAGAGTCAAGTGAGCGAACAGACAGGCAAAGACGCCACCCGGGCGGCGGGCGACGATCCCCGCGTGGCCGACGTGATGGAGCGCGAGGTCGTGACCGTCGCCCCCGACGCGACCGTGCACGAGCTCGTGCTGTTGCTGCAGCAGAAGGATCTCGGTGGCGTGCCGGTGGTCGACGGCGACGGCCGCCTCGTGGGCATCGTCACCGAGGGCGACCTCGTGATCGAAGACGCCGACGTGCGTCTGCCGCACTACTTCGAGCTGCTCGGCAACCTCGTCTACCTGGGCGGCCGGAAGAAGTTCGAGGAACGTCTCAAGAAGATGGTCGGCAACTCGGTCGCCGACGTCATGACGACCGAGGTGTTCACCGTGGCCCCTGACGATCCGGTCGCCCGGGCCGCCAACATCATGGTCGACAAGAAGGTCAACCGCGTGCCGGTGGTCGAGAGCGACCGCCTCGTGGGCATCGTCGCCCGTCACGACATCATCCGCTTGCTGGGACTCTAGGCTTGCTCGACGACCGACAGCGCGCCCTGGCGACGGTCGATCTCTCGGCCGTGCGCCACAACATCGCCTATCTCGTCTCGCTGCTGCCGGCCGGCGGTGCGCTCTGTGCCGTGGTCAAGGCCAACGGCTACGGTCACGGCGCCGTACCGGTGGCCCGCGCCGCGCTGCAGGCCGGCGCTTCGTGGCTCGGCGTGGCCACCGTGACCGAGGCCGAGGAGCTGCGCGACGCTGCCCTGGCCGCGCCCATCCTGATCTTCGGTCCCCTGACCGGCGCCGAGACGGCGCGCGCCGCGCGGGCGCACGCCGACGTCGCGGTCTGGTCGCGGGCCTACCTGGACGAGGCGCTGCGGCACCGCCTGCGCGTGCACGTCAAGTTCAACTCGGGCATGGGCCGCCTCGGCGTACGCGAGCACGAGGCGGCGGCTCTGGCCGAGGCGGCCGGGCCCGCGCTGTCGGGTCTGATGAGCCACTTCGCCACCGCCGACGAAGACGATCCCACCTTCTTCAGCCTTCAGCTCGAGCGGTTCACGGCTCTGGCGGCCGAGCTCAAGAGCCGCTCTTCGCGCCTTATTGCCCACTGCGCCAACAGTGCCGCCACCATGCGCGAGCCGGCGGCCCACTTCGACCTCGTGCGCACCGGCATCGCCATCTACGGGCTCTCGCCGTTCGGCGACGATCCCGCGCCCCGCGGCCTGCGCCCGGCGCTGCGCCTGAGCTCCTACGTGGCCGGCATCCGCGAGGTCGGCCACGGCGAGTCGGTGGGCTACGGACGGCGCTTCATCGCCGACGGGCCGGCGCGCCTGGCGATCGTGCCGATCGGCTATGCCGACGGCATCGCCCGGGCTCTCACGAACCGGGGCGACGTGCTGATCGCCGGCCGCCGCTGCCGGATCGCCGGCACGATCAGCATGGACCAGCTCACCGTGCTGCTGCCCGACGAGCTGGGCGACGAGCCCGGCACGGTGCGGCCCGGCGACGAGGTGGTGTTCATCGGCCGTTCCGGGGCTGAGCGCATCCTCGCCGAGGACGTCGCCGCCCTGCTCGGCACGATCAACTACGAGATCGCCTGCGACGTCTCGGCGCGGGTCGTGCGGCGCTACGTCGAGCAGCCGGCCGGCGAGCCGGGCGCGAGCGGCCCGCGCACGCCGGCCACGCCGCGCGACGACCGGGCCACTCCGCCCGACACCGCCTGACGGGTCGCCGGCCGTGCTCGACGTCCACGCCATCGCCGCCGCCGCCGCTCCGGCCGCCGCGAGAAGCGAGGGCGCCTGGCTCGTGGGCGGCGCCGTGCGCGACGCAGTGCTGCACCGCCTGTGCGACGACGTCGATCTGGCCGTCGCCGGCGATGCCGAGGCCTTCGCCCGCTCGCTGGCCGAGGCGCTGGGCGCCGGTGTCTTCTCGTTCTCCGACCGGTTTCCGGCCTGGCGCGTGGCCTGCGAGGGCGGCCACGTCGACGTGGCGCCGCTGCGCGCCGGAAGCATCGACGACGACCTGCGGGCCCGCGACTTCACGGTGAACGCGCTGGCGCGGCCGCTGGGCACGGCCTCGAGCGCCCTGGTCGATCCCTGCGGCGGCCTGGCCGACCTGCGCGCGCGCCGCCTGGCCCTCTGCTCGCCCGGCGCCCTCGCCGACGATCCGGTGCGTGTCGTGCGACTCGCCCGTCTGCGCCACGAGCTCGACCTGGCCCCCGCGCCGGGTCTCGAAGAGGCGGCCCGCGCGGCCGCACAGGGGCTTTCCACCGTCAGCCCCGAGCGACTCGAGCACGAGCTCTCCGTCCTGCTCGGCCTGCCCGGGGCCGCCGCCGCCATCCGCTGCCTGGCGGAGCTGGGCGCTCTCGAGGTCGCCCTGCCCGAGGTGGCGGCCTGTCGCGGTGTCACCCAGAACGTCTACCATCACCTCGATGTGTTCGATCACACGATCGAGGCCCTCGAGTTCCTGCCCCAGATCGTGGCCGCGCTCGGCGGCGAGCGGTTCCTCGCGCCGCCGGCCACGACGGGGCTGCCCTGCGCCTCTGCGCTCGCGCCGCTCTCCTGGGCGGTGCTGCTGCACGACGTCGGCAAGCCGGCGGCGCGCCGGGTCGACGGCGACGGCAGGGTGACCTTCTTCTCGCACGACCGCATCGGCGAGGAGCTCGCCCGCGACGTCTGCCGTCGCCTGCGCATGAGCCGGCGTTTCGAGCAGTTCCTCGCCGATCTCGTGCGGCAGCACCTGCGCCTCGGCTTTCTGGTGCGCGAGATGCCCCTGACACGGCGCGCCCTGGTGCGCTTTCGCCACGACGTCGAACCGTTCGTCTTCGAGGCGATCGCGCTGTCGCTGGCCGACCGCGTGGCGACACGCGGCGAGCGCACGCCGCCGCAGTCGCTGGCCCGTCACTTCCGCATCGCCCGCGACGTGTTCGGCGACACGCCCGGCGCCCCGCGCCGCCTGCTGCGCGGCGACGAGGTCATGGCGCTCCTGGGCCTGGCCGAGGGCGCCGAGGTGGGCCGCGCGCTCGACGTGCTGCAGGAAGAGATCGACTGCGGCCTGGTGGACACGCCCGACCAGGCCCGGGCCTTCCTGCTGGGCTGGTGGGAGCGCGAGCAGGAGGGTCCGCGCGATGCCTGAGCTGCCCGAGGTCGAGACCGTCCGCCGCCGCCTGGCGGCCTGCCTGCCCGGCCTGGTCGTCGACGATGTGACCGTGAACGACGCGCTCGTCTCGTTGCAGAGCCAGGACGAGCTGCGCACCGCCGTGCGCGGTCGGCGCGTCACGGCCGTGCGCCGGCGCGGCAAGTACCTGATCGTCGAGCTCGGCGACGAACTGCTGGTCGTCCACCTGCGCATGACCGGCCGGCTGCTGCTCGCCCCCGAGCCCGGAGCGCGGCCGCCGCGTCTGGCGCTGCGACTGCTGCCCGCGAGCGAGCTGCTCTTCTACGACACGCGCCGCTTCGGCAGGGTCTGGGCGCTGCCGGCCGCCCACGAGGAGACCTTCTTCGCGGCGCTCGGCCCCGAGCCGTTCGGCACGGCCTTCACGACGCGCTACCTGCGCGACGCGCTGCGCGGCCGCACCGCGCCGCTCAAGTCGTTCCTGCTCGATCAGCGGCGCATCGCCGGCGTGGGCAACATCTACGCCGACGAGGCGCTGTTTCGCGCCCGCTTGAACCCGCTGCGCACGGCCGGCACGCTCGGCCCCGGCGAGGTCGCCCGCCTGCGCGATGCGCTGCTCGACACGCTGCGGCTCGGCATCGAGCAGGCCGGGGCCTCGATCGACACCTTCGTCGACCCCGACGGCGCCAGCGGCGCCTTCCAGGACATCCTCAACGTCTACGGGCGCGCCGGTCTGCCGTGCCGCAGCTGCACCGGCACGGTCCAGCGCATCGAGCTCGGCGGCCGCGGCACGCACTTCTGTCCGTCGTGCCAGCCGCTGCCGCGCGGCTCCCGCCTGGCCGCCGGTGGGCGCGAAGCCCTGGCCCGTGAGCGCGCCGCGCGGCACGAGCGGCGGGGCGCGGGGGCGCGGCCGCCGGCCGCGCCGCGGCCGCGGCGCGAGGCGCCGGACGTGCCGCGAACGCCGCGGCGCGAGGCGCCGGGAACGACCGGCGACGCGACGTGAACCCGCCGCGACGCGTGATGCGCGCGGTCCACGCCGCGGCCGCCAGGACGCCGTGAGCGACGGGCTCACCGTCGCCTTGCTGCAGGTCGAGGCCGCCGGCTACGACCAGCGCGAGAACCTGCGCCGCGGCGAGGCCGCCTGCCGGCAGGCGGCCTCGCTCGGCGCCGACATCGCCCTGTTTCCCGAGATGTGGAACATCGGCTACGGCTTCGATAGCGACCGCGCGCTCGAGGCGGCGCTGACCCGCTGGCGCAGCCAGGCGATCGCCCGCGACGGCGTCTTCGTCTCGCACTTCGGCGCCCTTGCGGCCGAGCTCGGCCTGGCGATCGCCATCACCTATCTGGAGGCGTGGCCGGGCGGACCGCGCAACACGGTGACGCTCTTCGATCGCCGCGGCCGCGAGGCGCTCACCTACGCCAAGGTCCACACGTGCGCCTTCGACTGGCCCGAGGCGGCGTTGACACCGGGCGACGGGTTTCCGGTGGCTACGCTCGACACGGCCGCCGGTCCGCTGCAGGTCGGCGCCATGATCTGCTTCGACCGCGAGTTCCCCGAGACGGCGCGGATCCTGGCGCTCGACGGCGCCGAGCTCATCCTCGTACCGAACGCCTGTCCCATGGAGGACAATCGCACGGCGCAGCTGCGGGCGCGCGCCTTCGAGGACATGGTCGGCGTCGCTCTTGCGAACTACCCGGCCGGCCACGGCGACTGTGACGGTCACTCAGTGGCCTTTCACCCCTGTATCGCGGACGCTCAGGGAGCCAGCCGCGACACGCTGATCGTGCGGGCCGGCGCCGAGGCCGGGGTCGTGCCGGCCGGCTTCGACCTGGCAGAGCTGCGCGCCTGGCGGCGCACCGAGGTCTGGAGCGGCGCGTTTCGCCGGCCGTCGCGGTACGGCCGCATCGTCGAGGGCCCCGTGGCAGAGCCCTTCCGCCGTCGCGACGCCGCCGGCCGCCCCTTCGAGACGGGAGAGAAGTGAGGGGGCGGCCGCCAGCGGCGGTCCGTGCCTTGACGACGATGGCGCCGCTCGCCGCCGCTGCGTCATCCGATCGCCGCCGCCTTTACGTGGCGGCGGCCTGGGTGCCGCGCCGCGAGACGATCGTCGTCGGCTCGCTCGGGGCGGTCACCTTTGCCCGGGGCTGGTACGCCTATGTGGGCAGCGCGCGACGCGGGCGCGACGCCCGCGTCGCGCGCCAACGTCGCGCCGGCAAGCCGCTGCGCTGGCACGCCGACTATCTCTTCAGCCGCTATCCGGCCGGCCGCGCCTGGCTTCTCGACACGCGCCTGTCCGAGTGCGAGCTTGCGGCCGGTCTCGGCGGCGAGGTCGTGCCGCGCTTCGGCTCGTCGGACTGCCGCTGCGGCGGCCATCTGGTATGGCTGCCGCGCCTTGTGGCCCTGCGCGCCGCGCTCGCCGCCGCGGCCGGCGACGAGCCTACCCGCGAGAGGAGACGGTGATGGACCCGATCACGCTGTACGGCGTCGTGGCGCTCACCTTCATGATGGTGATGTACGCCCTCGAAGCGCGCGGCTCGCGGTTCGTGGCCGCCTTCGCCCTGGGCTGCGCGCTGTCGAGCGCCTACGGGTTTCTGTCGGGCGCCTGGCCGTTCGGCGTGGTCGAGGCGATCTGGGCGGTCGTCGCCCTGCGTCGCTTCATGACGACGCGCGCCGCGACACGCGCCTGACCGCACGGCGAGCCATCGTCGACGAGTGGTCGCCTTCGACGAAGAGCTTGCGCACGAACGGCGAGGTCACGGCCCGCACGAGCCCCTCGTAGTCGAGCGCGAACTCGACGACGTCGCCCGAACGCAGCGGCGCCGTCGTGAGCAACACAGTGTGGTCGCTCGACATGCCGGCCACGGTGGTGTGCGGCAGCAGCGGGCGCAGGGAGCGCGGCTCGGCATCGCGGCGGCCCATGGCCAGGAGCACGTAGCGGGCCTCTTCGGCCGGCAGGGCGGTCTCGGGCGCGTGGCCGAACGCGTCGGGACCGATCAGTCCGGCTGGCGGTCCCGGCTTGACCCGCGCCTCGATGACCTCGGCGGCCAGGATGGGATCGGCGCGCAGCAGGCCCGGGATGGGCGTGACCGCCGGCAGCGTGTAGTGGCCGTAGACGAGCGCACCGCCGAGGCGCACGACGCAGGCGTGCGTCGGCAGGAAGCCCTGAAAGAGGTGCGGCAGGCAGTAGGTGCCGCCCAGCGAGAGCGTGGGCTCCTCGGCGCAGTAGGCAGCGACCTCGGAGAGCACAGCCTCGGACTGCCTGAAGAGCTCGACAGACGGCTGCAGGCCCGACAGGCAGGCGAAGTTGACCGCGATGCCGGTCAGGCTGAGACCCGGCAAGGCGGCGAGCTCGCGGGCCACGGCGGCGGCTTGGTCGGGCAGGCAGCCCTCGCGGCGGTCGCCCATGTCGACGGCCAGCAGGAACGACACGCGCCGGCCGTCCGCGCGCTCGGAGAGCGCCCGCGCGGTCTGAGGGTCTGAGAGGAACAGGCAGTCGGCCACCGCGAGCGTCTCGTCGAGCTCGTCGCGTTGCGGCGGCCTGATAAGCAGCCGCGGGCCGAGGCCCGCGGCGGCGAGGCGCGCGAGGGCGGGCAGGCGCGAATCGGCGAGCCCGGCAGCGCCGCCGTCAAGCATGGCGGCGCCCACGGCGGGCTCGCCGTCGACGGACTTGGTGACGCCGGTCACCGCCATGCCTTGCGAGGCAAGCCGGCGCGAGAACGTGGCGACGTTGTGTCGCACGGCGCCGGTATCGATCGTCAGGGTGACTGCCATCAGCACTCCGCGTTGCTATCTGTTGTGCAACATTACTACAATGCATCACGACGTCAGTAGCCACAAGACGGGGAGGTCGGGCGGTGGAGCCCTTTGACGGCTACGAGATCCGGCGCACGAGCACCGTCGAGCAGGTCGCCGACGCTCTCCGCACGCGCATCCTGCGGGGCGAGTTGCCGCCCGGCACGCGGTTGCGCGAGGTCGGCCTCGCCGAGTCGCTCGGCGTAGCCCGTAACACGGTCCGCGAGAGCGTGCGACGGCTCGAGGCCGAGGGCCTCGTCACCCATCGCATCCACCGCGGCGCGACGGTGGCCACCCTCGCCCAGTCCGACATCCACGAGATCTTCGAGATCCGCCGCTTCGTCGAGTTTGAAGCCTTGCGGCGCTGCTCGATGGCCGATACCGAGCTGTTCACGCGCCTCGCCATCGACATGGTCACGGCCGCGCCGAGCAGCGAGCCGGCGCAGATCGTCGATGCCGACATGCAGTTTCATCAAGCGGTGGTCGACTCGCTCGGCAACTCACGCCTCTCGGCCTTCTTCGCCAACACGCTGGCCGAGTTGCGTATCGCCCTGTGCCTGGTCGAGACCGGCGACGCCACCGTCTGGGCGCCGCTTCACCTCGACGTCTGTCGCCGGCTCGGCGGCGACGACCGCGACGGGGCGATCGCGCTGCTGACCCGGCACTTCGAGGAGACCGAGGCGCTCCTCACGGTGACCGTGACGCCGGCGCCTGCGGTTCCGATACACCGGTGAGTCACCCAAGGTTGTCGTATTGACGAATTGTAGACTTGCTCTACAATTTGCCTGTCCATTCTCGGGGAGAGGGAGAGCCATGAGGATCACACGGACCTGGTCACTTCTGACGGCTGCGGTGGTCGCCGTGGCGCTCGTCGTCACGCTGGCCGCCTGCGGCTCGAGCTCGGGCGGCGGTGGCGGTGCTTCGAGCAGCTCGAGTCCCGCGGCCAGCGGCTTCAACATCGCCAACGTCAAGGCCGATTCGTCGCTGAACGCGCTGCTGCCGGGCGCCATCAAGAGCGCCGGCACGATCCGTGTGGCCACGAACATCCCGTACGCCCCGTGGGAGATGTACACCGCGGTCGGTTCCAAGCAGGCGACCGGCATCGACTACGACCTCTCGCAGGCGATCGCGGCGAGGCTCGGCGTGAAGGCCAGCTTCGACCAGACGGCGTTCGACAGCATCATCCCCGCCCTGCTGGCCGGCAAGGAGGACATGGTGATGGCCTCCATGTTCGACAACGCCGAACGCCAGAAGCAGCTCGATTTCGTCGACTACGCGAACGACGGCTACGGCATCCTCGTGCCCGCGGCGAACCCGGGCAACATCCATACCGTCGACGATCTCTCCGGACAGCCCGTCGCCGTGCAGAGCGGCACCTCGCAGATCGGCGAGCTGCAGAAGCTGAACGCCAAGTTCACCGCCGCCGGCAAGGCGCCCGTCAAGATCCTTCAGTTCCCGCAGGACTCCGATGCCCTGCTGGCCGTGACCAGCGGCAAGGCCGTGGCTCAGATGGACGACCAGTCGGTGGCCGCCTACACCGTCAAGACCTTCGGCGGCGGCTCGACCTTCACGCTGGTCAACGACCCGTCGGTCGCCTCGTCGTTTGCGAACGCGATCATCGGCGTCGGCGTGCCCAAGACCGACACGCAGCTGCGCGACGCCGTGCAGAAGTCGTTGCAGAGCCTGATCGACGACGGCACCTACGCGCAGATCCTCAACAAGTACGGCGAGGGCTCGCTGGCCGTCACCGCGGCCCAGTTGAACCAGGGCAAGTAGGCGTCCCGTGAGCTCCTACGGCGAAACGCTGCCGTCGGCCGCCCGCGGCAGCCAGGAGCCGCCCGGTTTCGACGACTCCGAAGCGATCGACGCCATCCCGCTGCGGCACTGGGGCCGCTGGATCAGTGCGGCGATCATCCTGTTCGTCCTGTTCGCCCTGCTCTGGTCGTTGTGGCACAACCCACGCGTCGACATCGGCTACGTCACCCAGACGCTGTTCCAGCCGTTCGTGCTGCGTGGCGTCGTCGTCACGATCGAGCTGACCGTCATCGCCATGGTCATCGGCATCGTCGGCGGTGTGCTTCTCGCCGTCATGAAGCTGTCCGACAACCCCGTGCTCAAGGCAGTGTCGTGGGGCTACATCTGGTTCTTCCGCGGCACGCCGATCCTGGTGCAGATCATCTTCTGGGGCTTCGTCGGGTCGCTCTACCCGACGCTCTTCCTCGGCTTGCCCTTCACCGGCATCGTGTTCGGCCAAGCCGCGACCGGGCGCCTGTACGGCGCCTTCGTCGCCGCCATCCTGGCCCTCGGTCTGAACGAGGCGGCCTATGCCGCCGAGCTCGTGCGCGCCGGCATCATCTCGGTCGACAAGGGCCAGTACGAGGCGGCCCACTCGCTGGGCATGTCGGGCGGTCTCACCATGCGCCTCGTCGTCCTGCCCCAGGCGATGCGCGTGATCATCCCGCCTATGGGCAACGAGACCATCTCGATGCTGAAGACGACCTCGCTCGTGTCGATCATCTCGGGCGCGGACCTGATGACGAACATCGAGCAGGCCTACGCGCAGAACTTCAAGACGATCCCGCTGTTGCTCGTGGCGAGCATCTGG